>CAVPKR010000166.1:0-39655 GCA_963705675.1 Terriglobia bacterium | reverse complement strand
TTGATCGACCGAACCGACCGGCGCGAAATCCACGTGTCCCGCTTCGCTCGCCAAGGCGAGGTAGCGGCCTTCAACGTCGACGAGGGCCGCCGCGCCAAGCCCCGTCCCGATGCCGATCACGAGCTTTACGCCGCGCTGCGGCTCCAGCGGGGGACCAATCGGCGTCGTCCAACCGGGCTCCAGCGCCGGCACGGCCAGCGCCTGGGCTTCGAAATCATTGAGCAGGAGACCCTGCTCAAGGCCAAGCTCGGCGGCGATCTCCGAGCCGTCGATCGACCAGGCCGCGTTGGTTAGTTTGACGCTGCGCCCGGAAATCCGGCCCGCCGCGCAGGCGATCACGGAGCGCGGCTTAACGCCGAAGCCGTCGAAGGCCGCCGCCAGCGCCGCCGCAAAGTTCGCATGCGACGACGTCTTGCGCGGCAGGCCGGGCAGCAACGGCGATTGCGGGGTCATCTTCAGCGCAAACCGCGCGTTGGTGCCGCCAATATCGCAAAGAACGGCCGGAAAAGGGAAGTCCAAGCAGTCTCTCTTTCTAGCGTGCGGGCGCCCGCCCGCCGGCACGCGAAAAAAGCGTCGCGAACCGTCTCTTGGCGGACGGCGATCCGCGAGTTCTCTTTGCCAAGTCTATCTCTGGACAGAGAGCCTCGCGGAAGCCTAAAATGCGTTACGCCATGCAACGAGGCCGCCCGAGATGACGTTCCAGTATCATTCGCCATTCCCGCTCCGCAAGGACGAGACGCCTTTTCGAAAGCTCGACTGCGGCGGCGTCAGGCTCGAAAGCTTCGCGTCGCGCGACATGCTGGTCGTCGAGCGTGAAGCGATCCGTCTGCTCGCGGAAGCGGCGATGATCGACATCAATCACCTGTTACGCCCGGCCCATCTCGCGCAGCTTGCGAAGATTCTCGACGATCCGGAGGCGAGCGCCAACGACAAATTCGTGGCCTATGACCTTTTGAAAAACGCCAATATCGCCGCGGGGGAGCGCTGCCCATGTGCCAGGACACCGGCACCGCGATCGTCATGGGAAGAAGGGCAGGCTGGTCTTCACCGACGGCGACGATGCGAGCGCCATCGCCGAAGGCATCAGGGACGCTTATGAGAAGAAGAACCTGCGCTATTCGCAGCTCGCGCCCCTCAGCATGTTCGAAGAGGTCAACACCGGGACCAATCTGCCGGCGCAGATCGAAATCTACGCCGAGGGAGAGGATTTTATAAATTCCTGTTCATCGCCAAAGGTGGCGGATCGGCCAACAAAACCTATCTGTTCCAGGGCACGCCATCGCTTCTGACGCATGACCGCCTGGTTGAGTTTCTGCGCGAAAGAATCCTACGCTTGGGACTGCCGCCTGTCCGCCTTACCATCTTGCGATCGTCGTCGGCGGCACATCGGCCGAGCTTAATCTCAAAACCGTCAAGCTCGCCTCGGCGCATTACCTCGACCAATTGCCGACCGAGGGCGGCGAAGACGGCCACGCTTTCCGCGATCTCGCAATGGAGGGTGAGATTTTGCGCCTTACGCAGACCTTTGGCGTTGGCGCGCAATTCGGCGGCAAATATTTCTGCCATGACGTGCGCGTTATCCGCCTGCCGCGCCATGGCGCCTCGATGCCGATCGGGCTCGGCGTCTCGTGCTCCGCCGACCGTCAGGCGCTCGGCGAAATCAATCGGCACGGCGTCTTTCTGGAGGAGCTGGAGCATGATCCGGCGCGCTTCCTGCCTGCCGTCGACGAGGCGGCGCTCGGCGGCGCGGTCGTCAAGATCGACCTCACGCAGTCGATGTCCGAGATCCTCGCCGAACTGACGAAACATCCGATCAAGACGCGTCTGTCGCTCTCGGGACCGATGATCGTTGCGCGCGACCTCGCGCACGCCAAAATCCGTGAGCGGCTGGAAGTGGGCAGCCGATGCCGGACCATTTGATGAATCATCCGATCTATTACGCGGGCCCGGCCAAAACGCCGGCGGGCTTCGCCTCCGGTTCGTTCGGCCCTACGACGGCGGGGCGCATGGACTCCTATGTCGAGCAGTTCCAGCGCCAGGGCGGCTCGAAGATCATGCTCGCCAAGGGCAATCGCTCGCCGCAGGTGCGCGAAGCCTGCGCCAGACATGGCGGCTTCTATCTCGGCTCGATCGGCGGCGCGGCGGCGCGGCTGGCGCAGGACTGCATCAAGAAGGTCGAGGTTCTGGAATATCCCGAACTCGGCATGGAGGCGATCTGGCGCATCGAGGTCGAGGATTTCCCGGCCTTCATCGTCATCGACGACAAGGGAAACGACTTTTTCAAGGAGCTGAATTTGGGGTGAACAGGCAACCTGCTACGGTCGGCCCGCGCCTTTGACCTGCGCACGGTTGTGATCCCCACGTTTGAAATCATCAAGACGTCGCGCGTCAACTTTCGCGATCGCCTAATATTCGATCTTCAGGACCTCGATGCGCTCGATCCCCGCCGGCGTGCGCACGTCGACGATGTCGCCTTCCTCCGCCTTCAGAAGCGCTGTGGCGATTGGCGAAATCCAGCTGACTTCGCCGAATTCCGATCGCGCCTCGTCGATACCGACGATGCGAAGCCGCTTCTTCTCCTTATGAGACGTCAGATAATCCACCGTCGCGCCAAAAAAGACCTTGTCCCGCGCTTTCTGGCGCGACGGGTCGACGACTTCGGCGATTTCCATACGTTTACGCAGGAAGCGCAGCCGTCGATCGATCTCGCGCAGACGGCGCTTGCCGTAGATATAATCCCCGTTCTCGGAGCGGTCGCAATTGCCAGCCGCCCATGCGACTGTTTCGACGAGCTTCGGCCGCTCGACCTGATGCAATTCCGCAAATTCGTCCTGCATCCGCCGCAGGCCCTCGGGCGTGATGTAGTTGCTGACGCCGGCCGGCGATGCGGGAACGTCGTCATCCGCTTCGACGTCGGTGTCGGTTTCCTTTGTGAAGGCCTTGCTCATCGACGCAAGATGGCGCGGCGGGCTGCGGGTTGCAATGGCGAGCCCGGACATAGGCCCGCGACGCGATCCGCCGTCAGTGCGTTGGTTGCGCGGGCGCGGCGTCGGTCGCGCCTTGCGTAGCCGGGGCCGCCGATGTCGCGGCGTCGGCCGGCTGCGGCGAAGAAATCGGCGAACATCCAGGGCTTTTCAGGCGCTTTCGTTGGGCGGCGCCCGCAATCGAGCCTGTGACGTCCGCGCCGTCGGCGACTTTGCCATTCGCCGCGAGCGACTTCGACGCCGTTGGGCTGGTCCTAGCCGCCGCGACTTGAACCATTGGCGAAACGCGACCTTTCCTGACGCCGCCGGCCTTGATTGCGCCGTCGTCGAGCGCGACATCAATCGGGGCGCTCGCCAGGGCCTCGGGGCGGCTGGCATAGGCCGAAATGGAGGCGAAGTACGGGTTCTGGCCGCCATCCATGTAAACCGTGTGGACTGGCCGAACGCCTTGCCCGACGAGTTCCGCGACCTTGGCGTCGTCGCGCGATTGTTTCGCGGCGACGAGGCCGCTCACCTCTTCGTCGCGCTTCAATTGCGGGCAAGGCCCGGTCGGATCGAAATGCCCATTAGCGGGGGTGGCGTCGAAGACATAATGCTTGTCGCACACGCCGACGGCCACTTCCTGCTTCGTCACCTCGAAATTATCCGAGCCTTCCTTCAGCTCCTTCCAGAAACCGATATTCGGATCGAGCCGGTATCTGGCGAGGTTTTCAGCGGTCATGCGGAACGGATAGGATTGCATCTGGACTTCGCGCTGGCCGCCCTGAAACGCTTCCCGCATTACGGCGTAAATCTCGCCGATCTGGGGATACGGTCATCGAGAAGCAACCCGCCGACGAGCAGATGCCATGCACCATGATCGAGCCGCCGTCGTGACCGTGCGCCCGATCATAAGTGTTCGGATAGCCGACATTGAAGGCGAGGTAATAGGCGGAGTTTGGTTTCATCTGCGCCGGCGTGACCAAATAGCCCTCCGGCACCTGGCGGTCGCCCTCGCGCGTTTTGGGCCCAAGCTGTCCCGACCAGCGGCAGACCGGATAGGTCTTCAGCAGGGCATAACGGCCATCGGTCTTTCATCTTCCAGATTTCGAGTTCGGCCTCTTTTTTGTAGGTGCGTATCAGGACAGGCGCATTTTCGTTTGTGCCGATTTCCTTCATCATCGCGGTCGTTTTGGGGCTTATCGGGTCATTGGCATGGGCGCCGATGGCGCTGAGCCCGTCATCTTCGCATCCGGCGAGAAGGGCGGCGGCGGCGGCGGCAAGCGCAAAGGCTCCGACGCGGAAAAAACGGCTGCTTTTGGAACTTGTCGCCATGTCGCGCGTTAACCCGTATTTTGTGCCACCACAAGCTCACAGTCTCTAGTTTAAATGCGTTATTCTAATTTGCAAGTGATCGGCCTTGCTGACCTTTTAAGTTCGATGGTTAAGGAAATCATGCGCCAGCGGGTCGGAATCGCCGCTGCAGGCGCCGCGCCAAGGCGTGGATGAGGGCTAAATCGTTCATTCCTCCTCCGCCTCGAGGATTGGCGCCTAAAGCGGCGGGAGTGTGGCGAAGCTTGTGTTGCGCTGGTCCGAAAAGATGCTCTCTTTCGATGCGCCTGAGCGGCTTCCTTCTGAGGCGCGCTCTCGCGCCAACGACCGAAAAAGGCAGGTTTTAGCTCGCTGATTTGCGCAAAAAAGCCCTTGATGTGGTGAAAAAAATTGCCGTGTGTGGCGCCGCGGCCACGGCGCTTTGGGCTCGACCATGCGTCGGCGTTTAGCGTTGGGGCGCCCGCCAACCAAATTGAATCATGCGGAGGGGATCGGCAAAGGTTCAACGCTAGAGGTTGCGGCCGATGGAGAGAAATTTGTCGGCCCGGGCGCTGCGAATTTCGTCTCGGGACATGGTGAGGAGACCTTCGAGCGCGCGCCAGATAGCATTGCCGAGAGCGGCGATGGCGGCCGTCGGATCGCGATGCGCGCCGCCTACCGGTTCGGGCACCACGGCGTCGACGATGCCGAATTTCAAAAGGTCCTGCGCCGTAATTTTCATGGTCGTGGCCGCGTCTTCGGCTTTCGCGGCGTCGCGCCAGAGAATCGAGGCCGACGCTTCCGGAGAGGCGACCGTGTAGATCGCGTGCTCGAGCATCACGACCCGGTTGCAACTTGCGATGGCGATGGCGCCGCCCGAGCCGCCTTCGCCGACGATCGCCGCAATGTTCGGCACCCCGAGAGATAGCGATGCGTCGGTCGCCCGCGCGATGGCTTCGGCTTGTCCGCGCTCCTCGGCGTCCACTCCAGGGAAAGCGCCCGGCGTATCGACGAGCGAGATGACGGGTAAGTTGAAGCGATCGGCGAGCTGCATGACGCGCACGGCCTTGCGATACCCTTCCGGCCGCGCCATCCCGAAATTATGCTTGATTCGCGCCGTCGTGTCGGTGCCCTTTTCCTGGCCGATGACGCAGACGGAATAACCGCGAAACCAGCCGAAGCCGCAGATGATCGCGGCATCCTCGCCAAACTGGCGATCGCCGGACAACGGCGTGAAATCGGTCAACAGCCCTTTGACATAATCGCCGAAATGCGGCCGCTGGGGATGCCGGGCGACCTGGGTTTCTGCCATGGCGTTAGACTGGCGTAGAGGTCGGCCAGCGCCTTGTCCGACTTGCCTTCGAGTTTGGCCAGTTCTTCGGTGATCGAGACCGCGTCGCCGTTCAAGGCGAGCGAGCGCAGCTCCTGCACCTTGGCTTCGAGTTCCGCGACAGGCTTTTCAAAATCAAGATAGCTTCGCATTGCGCTGGTTTGGTTGACGCATGTTGGGCGGATTCGGAAGGCGCGGTCAGGCGATCATGCGCCGGGGAGCGCGGAAACTGGCCATTTTGTCCTGCGAAGTCAAGAATGGGCGAGCGCCAGCGGCGGATCAAACCGCGCGGTCCGCTGGCGTTGCGAAGCCGGGAAACAGGCTCCGCCAGCGCGCTTTGGCGAAAAGACGGAATTCATCCATGTAAAGATAAAGAACAGGGGTCGTATACAGCGTGAAGCTGGCTGACGATCAATCCGCCGACGATCGCTATGCCGAGCGGGCGGCGGATTTCGCCGCCCTCGCCGAAGCTCAGGGCGAGCGGAACGGCGCCGAGAATCGCCGCGAAGGTCGTCATCATGATCGGGCGAAACCGCAGCATGCATGCTTGAAGATCGGTCGCGCGGGGAGAGCCCCTGCGCGCGCTCGGCCTCCAGCGCAAAGTCGATCATCATGATCGCGTTCTTCTTGACGATGCCAATCAGCAAGATCACGCCGATGAGCGCGATAATGGTGAAGTCGGAGCCAAACAGCATCAGCGCCAGCACCGCGCCGACGCCGGCCGAAGGCAATGTCGACAAAATCGTAATCGGATGGATGAAGCTTTCGTACAAGATGCCGAGGACGATATAGACGGCCGCCAGCGCGGCCAGGAACAATAGCGCCTGATTGTTGAGCGAATCCTGGAAGGCCTTGGCCGTTCCTTGCGGTACGCCGTGGATCGTCGACGGCATTCCGAGCTGCACCTCCGTCCTATTGATTTCGGCGATGGCTTCGCTCAGCATTCTGCGTGACCGGAGTTGTATTTTCATAAGAAGCCAACTGGGTTCGGCACCTGGGGTTACGCGCCTGATAGGCGCACCTCCCTGCCAAGACGTTTTTGCAAAAACGAAGCCAATTTGGTTCGCAACACCGTGGTTGGTCGGGCTGAAGCCCTCCGCGAGCTGAAGCTTGCCCCACCCGTGTCGGACGGCAGTAATATTCAGTTTTCAACCTCTTTGGCCCGAGGGCGTGGCCACCCCTGCGGATGAAAATACAGGGATGGCGTCCCGCCAAGGCGCAAAGACGCAAAGGGTTTTGCAAAACGAAGCCAATTCGGCGGGTCTGCGCTGAGCTTCTTACAATTCGAAGCCAGTTGGCGTCCCGGGGAGCGCGCCTGATAGGCGCACCTCCCTGGGAGAATATATGCGGTTTTAAAGATCGTGGGCCAGATCTGCGACCCCTTACGGCGACGCAGAGCCGGTCCTGTACTTGGGAGCTCGAAAAGTATTTTCGAGGCAAGGATCGAGGACTGCAGATCCATTGTCTCCCCGCGATTTGCTTGTGGCGCGCAATTTGGCCGTAAGGCGTTGATGGGGTTGTGTCGATTTATCTCGAGCCCGCGTGACTCTAATGCGACAGGTCGTAGACGAAGTAGTTCATGGCGATGCGATAGGCAAGGGACGCCCATTTTTCCTGGTATTCGGGTTCGTCAGAGTGCTCCCAGGCGTCGCCCAGGTCCATGTGTGGCAGATCGCCACCATGACGGCCGATCGTCGTAGATCGCTTTCCAGTGCGGGACCTTGCCCTGTTCATAGGTACCGCCCAGTCTGTCATCGCCGTTTTCATACGTCAGTCCGCTGTCGAAGCACCTCTGGCGCCGGGGACCTGGAAGCGCTTGATCTCAGATCGTAGATCGTGTGGAAGATCGGGTGGAGTTTGGGATGTTCGACCGGTTCGCCGGTCGGGGAAGACTTTGTGCAGGCTGTTGGTGAAGAAGCAGCCATTCGGGGTCGGCGTGAAAATCGTCGACCATGAGGAATCCGCCGCGGAGGAGATTCGCGGAGTTGGTGGGCCTGGTCGTCAGGCAATAGCCAGTGGCCGACTTCGACGGCGTAGAGGGTCGGCCAGTTATAGATTTCGTTGGTGCCGTCGAGGCTCACGACCTGTTCGACCGAGCGGGCCGTCGATGCGCGTCAGGCCGCGGACGCCTTCGAGCAGGTGCCGATCCGAACGCGGATAATCCATGGTCCAGAAACCAGGGAAGTCAGGCGGAGTTCTTGTGGGGTAGCCGTAGATATCCGGATAGAGCAGGCGGGCGCGAGTGACCGGCGGCAGCCCGGCCAGCACGGCCAGGTCGACGGCGGCCTCGGTGTGGCCGCGCCTGCGCAGCACGCCGCCCTCGGCGTACCTGAGCGGGAACACGTGACCGGGGCGGACCAGGTCGGCCGGGGTGCTGTCGGGGCTGGCGAGGAGCTGGATGGTCTTCGCCCGGTCGGCCGCCGAGATGCCGGTGGTGATGCCGCCTCTCGGCGTCCACGCTGATCGTGAACGCGGTGCCGTGATGCTCCTGGTTCTCGCTCGTCATCTGGGGGACGTTCCGCCGGTCCAGGTCCGGGCCGAGCATCGGCACGCAGATCAGGCCGCGACCGTAGCGAATCGTGAACGCGAGCAGTTCCGGGGTGGCCTTGCTGGCGGCGAAGACGATGTCACCCTCGTTCTCCCGGTCGGCGTCGTCGACCACGATGACCGGGCGGCCGTCGGCGATGTCCTTGATCGCCCGGGTGACTTCGTCGAGCGGGATGGCGGCTAGTTCGGCTTCCAGGTTCTGCATGTTCAGCTCATCGTCCAAAGTCTGCGTAGGTGTGAGGTCCGTCATCGGGTACCTCCGGTCATCAGCTTCTCCACGTACTTCGCGATCACGTCGACTTCAAGGTTGACCTCGTCACCGGGCTGTTTGGCGCCCATCGTGGTGCGCTTGAGCGTTTCGGGGATGAGGCTGACCTCGAACGAGTTATTCTCATAGCCGAGACTGTGAGGCTGATGCCGTCGACGGTGATCGAGCCCTTGTGGACGACGTAGCGGGCGAGGTCGGGCGGGAGGCTGATGCGGACGACGTCCCAGTCCTGATGGGAGACGCGCTCTTGGATCGTCCCGGTGCCGTCGGTGTGGCCCTGGACGAGGTGGCCGCCGAGGCGGTCCTCGAGGCGGACCGAGCGCTCCAGGTCGACCGGGATGCCGTGTTGCGGCATCCCACGTCCGCCATCACCGGATGCGCGCGGCCATTCGAGTCTTTGAGCTCCACGCGATGCTTTTCGCACGGCCGCCCGCAATCGCGATAACTGGTCCCAGTCGACAGGAAGCGGCAAAACACGCAATGCTCGGTGTGAAACACCGGCAAGTGATGATAAGCCACCACCTCGATTCGATCCGCGCCCGCGCTTCGAGCCAATTCGGCCACCTGTGCGGCATTCAGATCGTGACCGGGCGTCAGCCGCGACAATCCGAGTTGCAGATACATTTCCGCCGCCAGCGAATTGGCCGCATTGAAACTGAAATCGCCGATCATTTCCGCCTCGCCCAACTCTTTGAGCATTCCCGAGGACCGGACCAATATCGTGCATTGCAAGCTCCGTAGAAAGTTCAAAATGCGGTCTTCGCCCGGCTTCAGGACTCGCGGCGTGGCGACCCGTACCGCGATGCCGCTCGATTTGACGCGCTCCACCGACGGCCGCAGCCCGTACAGATCCAGATAATCGAGCGTGATGCTCGATGGCCGCAGTTCGATCGCCGCGTCCAGTTGTTCCGGCGTGCGTACCAGGAGATGCAATTGGTCGACACCGGCGGTAGCCGCATCAGGCTCCTTGCTTACCGGCCGAGCCGCGCAGCCTCGATCACCGGCACACGAGCTTGCAACTCCTGTAGCAAGTCCACCGCCTCACGCCGCAATTGATTCAGCACCGACGCCGGAACGAACGGCGAACCCTTGGATTGAAGGACCACTTCGCCCATTTCATACGGAGTATTTCCCAAGCGACTAAACTGCTCGCGCAAAGTCTCTACTGAAATCCCGCGGCTTTGCGCCCGTCCGAGCGCAGCCTCAGATTTGACGATGACGCTTAACTCAGGCTTCTTCGCCAGCGACCATTCCGCGCTCAGCACAGCGCCTTCCTCCGCGATCACCCGCACATCGAGGGCTTGCCGGGCCACCGGAGCCGCAGGTTCCAGGAACGGACGGGCCGACCGATCGAGACTGGGATCGTGCGTGCGCCAAACCCGATCGCCCGCGCGAATCCGATCGAAGCGGACCGCTCCATTTCCAAATTGAAGCTCCACCAGACCGCGGCCAGCCGCCACGACCCGGTAGACGCGGCCGCCCTCTTCAGGCTCCTGCGGACTGCGCCAATCCGCCGCATCGAACACCACGCCGTCGCCGGGTTTCAACGGCGCGATCTGATGCGCTTCCGCCGTTTCAATCACCACGCGATCCGCGTCCACGCGTGTGACGCGCCCCATTCCTACTCCGCGATGCCGCGGCGCGCGCCCGTTCACCACCGCTTGATGATTGGTCCCGGTCATGAAAAACGGACCAAGCCCCCGCGAATACACCTGCTCGAGCTGTAGCTTCTCCGCCTCTGTCACCGCCGCAGGCCGACCAGCCCACGCATCGTCGACCGCTTTTCGATACGCGTGGGTGGTCAGCGCGACGTACTCGGCGTCTTTGTACCGGCCTTCGATCTTCATCGCCGCGACACCGATCTTTACGATCTCCGGGACCTGCTCCAACGCATATAGATCACCCGGCGAGAGCAGGTAGCGTGCGTCGGCCAGCGGCGCGAGCGTCCCGTCGACCATCATTTGATAAGGAAGCCTGCAAGCCTGCGCGCACTGCCCCCGATTCGCGCTGCGGCCACCCCACGCCTCAGATGAAAAACATTGGCCCGAGTACGCGACACACAGCGCCCCGTGGACGAAAATCTCGATATCGCAGCCGGTCTCGTCGATAATTTTACGAACCTCATCGAGCGAAAGCTCGCGCGCCAGGGTCACCCGCTGCAAACCGTGCGCCTGCGCGAATCGAACCCCTTCGACGCTGGTGATGCTCATCTGCGTGCTGGCGTGAAGCTCCATCCCGGGAACGATCTGGCGAGCCATCCGCACCACGCCATAATCCTGGACGATCATCGCATCCACGCCGGCCTCGGCAATCGCGGCGATGGTCGCGCGCAGCTTCGTCGAGCTCATGCTCGAAGACCAGGGTGTTGAACGTCAGGTACCCGCGCACTCCGCGTCGATGCAGCACGCGCATGGCTTCGGGCAGCTCCGCCAGAGTGAACCCGACCTTCGCCCGCGCGGAAAAATGATTCAGGCCGAAATAGACCGCGTCCGCGCCCGCTTCAACCGCTGCGTTCAATTGCGGCCAGTATCCGGCCGGACTCATGATTTCAGGCTTGCGCGTTGCCACCACCTTCAGCGTAGCTTCTCACGAGCGATTGCGCCCGTAGTCCCCTTCACCGCGCGCACATAATCGCCGGGCGACAGCAGGATTTGCGTTCCGCGAATACCCGCCGAAATCGAAATGATATCGAACAGATCGACGGTCTCGTCGATGAATACCGGATAATCGCGCTTGCCTGCCAGCGCCGTCACGCCGCCTCGAATATAGCCCGTCAAGCCCTGCACTTCTTTAAGCGGGACCATTTCGACGCGACGATCGCCGGTCAGCCGGGCCAGTGCCTTTTCGTCCACCTCGGCATCGCCTGGAACCACTGCCAGGCACACTCCGTTCCGGTCTCCGCGCAGCACCAGGGTCTTGAAAACCTGTTCGGCGGGAAGGCCGATCTTGGCCGCCACGGATTCGGCGGCCAGATCGTCGGGATTTACCGGATACTCGCGAAGCTCGTAGCGAATGCCTTGGGAATCCAGCAATCGCGCGGCATTCGTCTTCATTTACGCAAGCGGAGTTTTTTTCTTCAGCGCCTCGTCATTGTCCTGGATGAAGCTCTTGATCTCATCCGACATTCCCAGCAGTTTTTCCCACTGCTCGCGATAAAGAGTCACCGGGAAGCGCCCGAGCCCGTAGACGGAGAGCCCGCCTTTCTCACTGACCTTCATCGACGTCTGCCCGCGCGAAGGTTTTTTCAGTTTCTCGTTCTCCGAGCGCAAGCGCTCGATTTCAGCTTTTAATTCTTCTTCAGATGCCATATCAGATCACTGATAACACAACTCCCGGCGGTTATGCCGAAATCGCGATCACGTTTTTGATTCCGCCGGCTTTTCCGGAGAGCGGTTCGACAGCCTGCGCGATGGGAAAACGGTGAGAAATCAGCTTCCGCACCGTATCCGGCCAGCGGACGTCGAAGGCGTCCAGATCGGCGATCGCCGCCCTGAAATGCGCCAGGCTCGCGTTCACCGTCCCGAAAATCACCTGATTTTTCAGGACGTACTGGCGCATCAACTGGTCTATGTCTTCAGACGCCTGTCCGTGAGAATTGGGAACACCGGTGAAAATAAAGACTCCGTTGGTCCCCAGATAACGCATCGTTTCGAACGCCAGCGACGATGAGCCTGCCGCTTCATACACGACGTCGATGTTGCCGGTCTCGGCGGCCATCGCCTCTACTGTCATGGTTTCGGCGGGCGCAAGCTTCGCGCCGATGCTGGTCACCAGATCCTTCAAATCGCCCGATGGCGGAGTGCGCGAGTACACCGTGGTCGAAAACCCTTCCAGCACCAGCTTCATCGCTCCCAGCAATCCTACCGGCCCGCCGCCCAGAACCACGGCGTTGCGCCCGTGCGGGGTCCACGGCAGGCGTTCCTGGATCTCGAAGAGCTGTGCGATACCTTTCTCGGCGATGGTCAGCGGTTCCACCAGCACGGCCACATCGCGCAGAGAATGCGGCACCGGATTCAAATAGCGCTCCTCTTCAACCACGAACTCCGTCATATACCCGTGGCGCTTTTGAATGCCGCGCTCCGTGTATTGGCCGGAATAGCAAAAATCCGGGCGCCCGGCCGCGCAGGCGGCGCAGGTCGAAACCGTGCAAGGACGGCGGACCGTCGCCACCACCAGGTCGCCTGGCTTCACTCGCTTCACGCCCGAGCCTGCGTCGACCACCTGGCCCAGCGATTCGTGGCCGATGATCAAATACGGCGAGCCCGGGGGCGCGGTCCCGTACTCGAAGCTCACAATTTCCTTGTCGGTCCCGCAGATCCCCACGTCGAGCATCCGCAATTTCACATCGCTTGCGGACCCGATGGCAGGCTCGGGATGATCGATCACATCAAAGCGGCGTTCGGCCGGAAACACAGCTACAGCTTTCATCTTGGTTCAATCTTAACCACGTAATATGACGGGCCGATTTCGAGGTCCGGCTCAAACCATCCGCTGTTTTCGCGGCTGATGATCTCGAAGTAGTACATCAGGTCGGAATCCGCGCCCGCGATGGTGAAAGCCATGGTCGCGGCAGCCGGCTTCTCGATGACGCTGGTCGCGGTGGCCGAATCGACGGGCCGGTAGTGCAGACGCACAGTGCGGATATCTTTCAGCGACCCCAGTTCCAGCGTGAGATTGATTTCCTGGTCGACCGGCGCCGATTTTACCGGCGTGTGCCTGATCACCGGCCGCGGCAGGCGCGCGGCCATCGGAGGCACCGGCGCACTGACCGCCGCTTTCAGCCGGCGCTGGTCGGCAACTCTCGCGTCCAGCATATCGAAATACTGGTGCGCGCCGTTGATTTCCTGCTCGGCGCGATCAAGCGCTGCGGCGTCCTTGCTTTGATCGAACAACTCCAATTCATAAGCCGCGCGAAGCTGGTGGGCGTGAAAACGCGCCAGCTTGGTCAGCATTTGAAAATCCGGTACTGCTGTCTTTTCCAGACGCCCCGCTTCGGCTAACAGAAAATCCGCGGTTTCGAGCGGTTCGAATTTTGCGGAGGCGAAGTTTTCCAGCCGGTTATGCACGGCCTCCGGAATGGTGGCGATCCAATCGTTAAGCGCCGCCGCGTGCTCGGGCGCGGAGTGATACGCCTCAGGAAGAGTAAACACGCTCCCGTCTGCCGCTTGTGCCGCGGCTAGCAACGTCGTGATCCGAGCGGCGGCGTGAAACTCATCGGCCGATTGATTATCCGGAGGCTTCGTTTTCGGATCGTAGGCGGCGCGCCCCCAGGTCCAATAGAACAATGTGTGATTTTCGAGCGGGCGCGGCCCGTCGATCTCAAAGCTCGCGGGCCAGGATGGCGGCAGGAATCGCAGCGCCACTCCGGTTTCTTCGGCCGATTTGAGAAACGCCGCCTGCGCCAGCGTGCCCTGGGGCTCCAGCGCAACCCGGCGGCCGGCATCGCGCAGGACTTTGAATACCTGGCTCCGGTACAGATCTACGTCTCTAGAATCCGACCGAATCTGCAAGGTGCGGATCAGCGGGCATGCGTTGAGTAACTTCTTCAAATCATCATCAGGCTTGTGCTCCCACAGGCCCAGCGTGAAATCCAGCGCATAGTCCGACGCGGCTTGCGAAATGACGCGCAGTTTTTCAAAATTCGACGGCGGCTGTTCGAAGATCAGCGTGAATCGATTGAACCGGTCCTTCGCGAGAGCTTCGAAATAGGTTCGCCAGAATGATTCCGGAGCTTCCAGGTCGCCGGCGCCGGCAAACATCCGCACGCCTCGAACGCCGGCAGCGGGCTTGGCGGAAACTTGCTTCAGATGTCCCGTCGAACGAACCTGGTCGGCGGCTTCCAGCAGGCCGTACATCAGGCCCCGCAGATCTCCGCCCGTCACATGGGCGCCGCCGGCTTTATACGGCTCGATTCGAAACGTCTCGGGAGGGTCGATCGTCACCTCATACTTGACCTTCCATTTCAAATTTCGAGACGCGACGGCGGCGTTGAACTCGTTCACTCCAAATTCAACCGGACCAGCGGCGGCTACTGCGCAGAAAAGTAAACTAATCGACCACCGCACTCCAGCCTCTCCTTGAAAGATCCCAATAAATAATCGCGCCGCCCGCCAGGCCCATCGCCACCAGGCCGATCCCCAGACCCATTTCGTGCAATAGAATTTTTCCGGTCCCGAACAAGATTCCGTAAATCAGAACGCATCCCGCAATCCAGTCGACCAGGTTCGAAAGTCCATCGGCGGCCGGCTTCACCTCCGGCATCTGCCGCGCGATGGGACCCCACCCGCTCCTCGATGGCCGCGTCCGGCATAAAACGCCTTCAGGACCGCTTCCGGCTCGGGCTTGGTGAGGAATGTCACCGCCAGCCAGACCACGGTCGTGATGGATACCGTAACGATCATGATCCACGCGAAGTCGACGGGCTTGTCTGTATCCAGTCCCCAGCCGACTTGCAGCGCCACCGATACGACGAACGCCGATATCATCGCCGACACTTCGCTCCACGCGTTGATGCGCCACCAATACCAGCGCAGCAGCAGCACGCCGCCCGTGCCCGCGCCGGTCACCAGCAGCAGCTTCCACGCGCCCGCGATCGAATCCAGATAAAACGTGACCACCGCCGAGACGATCTGAGCAAACCGTGGCCAGCTGCGAGATCATACATAGTGCTGCTCGGCTTCGCTCGGTCTTCAGGAATCGCCGGTAGAAATCGTTGACCAAGTAACTCGCGCCCCAGTTGAGCTGCGTCGCGATGGTCGACATATACGCCGCCGCGAACGCCGCGATCATCAGCCCGCGCAGCGACGGCGGCAGATACGCGATCATCACGCGATGTACCCCGTCTCGGGCTTTTCCAGGCCCGGGAACAGGATCAGCGACGCCAGCGCCACCAGGATCCACGGCCAAGGCCGCAGCGCGTAATGCGCGATGTTGAACCACAGCGTCGCCAGCAGCGAATTCTTCTCGTCGCGCGCGCTGAACATCCGTTGCGCGATGTAGCCTCCGCCGCCCGGTTCCGCCCCCGGATACCAGGTCGCCCACCAATTCAGCGAAATATAAACCAAAAACGTGATCAGCGGCATCCACGCCGAGTTCAGGTCGGGAACGAAGTTCAACACCGACCCCTGATTCCCGCGTGTCGCGTCCAGCGCGTGAAGCTTCGCTTTCATCGCATCGATCCCGCCCACCGCGCGAACCGCGAACACCGCCAGCGCGATCACCATGCTCATCTTGATCACGAACTGAAACATGATCCGTGACCAGGACGCCCCATAATCCGCACAGCGTCGAAATGAACGACGTCATCGCGATCATCCCGATCACGATCGCCAGCGCTTCCAGCTTCGTGATGCCCAGCACCAGCATCAGGATGTCGACCATGGCCTTGTTGACCCAGCCAAGGATGATGCAGTTGATCGGAATGCCCAGGTACAGCGCGCGAAACCCGCGCAGAAAAGCCGCCGGCTTACCGGAGTAGCGGATCTCAGAGAATTCGATGTCCGTCATCACGCCGGATCGCCGCCACAGCCGCGCGTAGAAGAACACCGTCAGCATCCCGCTCGCGACGAAGCACCACCACAGCCAGTTCCCCGCGATGCCGCCCACTGCGACCATCCCTGTAACCGCGAGCGGCGTATCAGCCGCAAACGTGGTCGCCACCATGGACGTTCCGGCCAGCCACCAGGGCACATTGCGGCCGGACAGGAAAAATTCGTCGACGCTCGAACCCGCGCGTGCCTTGTAGTAAAACCCGATCGCCAGGTTAAAGACGAAGTACAGCGCGACCACCGCCCAGTCCACGAATGTTAGGCGCACTAAGGCATGATACCCTGCGATCCCTCGATTCCGGGCAGACCCTTACCCTGTGGCGGGGATAGCCAACGCCCGCCCGCGCCAATACTCTGGTACTGGGTATGAGTCAGAAAATCAGAATCACGCTGTACTGCTTACTGGCTGGCATCATCGGGGTAGTGGCCGGATCGCGCGCCTGGACCACTTATATGGCCGTCCCCCAGGTGGCCGCAGCGCCGGATACTCCCGGATCTACCCAAGCCGGCGTCCAGACCACGTTTGCGCCGATCGTCGAAAAAGACCTGCCTGCGGTCGTGAACATCAGTTCGTCTAAGGTTGTGCGCAACAACGGTGGCGATATGCAGCCGTTCATGGATCCGTTCTTTCGCCAATTCTTCGGCGACAATTTCGGCCGCCAGCAGCGCGCCCCCAGCAAGCAATACGAGCGAGGCCTCGGCTCCGGCGTCATCGTCAAGTCCGATGGCTACATCTTGACCAACAATCACGTGGTCGACGGAGCCACCGATATTACGGTCACGCTATTCGACAAGCGCGAATACAAGGCGAAGGTGATCGGCACCGATCCTAAAACGGATATCGGCGTTCTCAAGATCGACGCCAAGGATCTGCCGGTTCTCGCTTTCGCCGATTCGTCGAAAGTCAGGGTCGGCGATCTGGCGCTCGCGATGGGCCAGCCCTTCGGCTTGCCCCACAGCGTCACCATGGGAATCATCAGCGGCAAAGGCCGCAACGGTCTCGACATGATCCAGGGCTACCAGGATTTCATCCAGACCGATGCCGCGATTAATCCCGGCAACTCGGGAGGCGCGCTGGTGGACGTGCACGGCGATCTGATCGGAATCAACACCGCAATTCTCACGCATGGCGGCGGTGGGAACGAAGGCATCGGCTTCGCAGTGCCCATCAACATGGCGCGCGGCGTGATGGACCAAATGATCGCGCACGGCAAGGTGACTCGCGCGCAATTGGGAGTAATCCCGGAAGACATTACGCCGGCGATGGCGAAGTCCTTCCAGTTGACCGATACCCGCGGCGTGCTGATCGGCGATGTGCCCCCTGGCACGCCCGCCGCCCAGGCCGGCATCGAGCGGGGCGACGTAATCACGGAGATCAATGGCGAGAAGATGGACGACAGCAACCAGCTTCGCTTGAAGATTTCCATGATGGCGCCGGGAGCCACTGTCTCCGTCAAGCTGCTTCGCGACGGCGTTCCGAAAACCGTCAGTGTGAAGCTGACCGAATTGCCCAACGATGCCCAGCGCGGCGGTTCCAACAACTCGACGGGCAGCGGGTCGAACGCGCTTGAAGGAGTCGCGGTTGACGACCTGAATTCCCAGATCCTGCGTCAATTGGAACTTCCCGCAAGCACCAAGGGCGTAGTGGTCACCGATGTCGCCGATGGAAGCCCCGCCGCGGTCGCGGGTCTTCAATCCGGGGACGTGATTCAGGAAGTGGACCGCGTCCGGGTCTCCAGCGTCAGCGATTTCGACCGCGCCATGCGGCGCTCGCCGGGCCACACGGTTCTGCTGCTGGTGAATCGCCACGGCAGCACGTCGTACCTCGCGATCGAGCCTCAATAGCCCGCGTCCCGCGTGTCCGGCCGCACACGGCGTGTCTGGCCGGACACGCGCCTCGACTGATCCAACTCCTTCCTTTTCTATCACTTTCCACTTGGCCGGGAGACTGCAATTTCTCCCGGCATGAAAAGCGAAAAATCAAATCGGATAGTGAAGCTGGCGGCGATCCTGGTGGTTGCCGGCGCCGACGCCTTCGCGGAAGACCGGCGCATCGTCGTCTCGATTCCAGACCGTAAGCTGGTCCTGTTCGAAGGCAACCGAGTCCTCAAAGTTTACGACGTCGCGGTCGGTAAGCCTTCCACGCCCTCGCCTTCAGGCGATTTCCGCGTGATGAACCGCATCCCCAACCCCACCTACTTCGGAACCGGCAAAGTTATCGCGCCGGGAAAAGCCAACCCGCTGGGCACGCGCTGGATCGGACTCAGCGCCAAAGGCTACGGGATCCACGGCACCAATGAGCCGCGATCCATCGGCAAAGCCGCGTCGCACGGCTGCATCCGGATGCGCCAGCGCGACCTTGAAGAGCTGTTCGACCTGGTGCAAGTCGGCATCCCCGTAGAGCTGGCGGGCGAGAGGCCGCTGCTCCTGACCATGATTTTCGCAATGACCGTCGCAGATTGAAACACAACCAAAGGAGACCATTATGATTTTGCTCAGATACTTGCTCGTGATTACAGGGATCGGCTTGCTGGCGGGCGCCGCCGCGATCCTGGCTTGGGATTTGTATCAAATCCTGAAATTTCGAAAACAACCCTGGGGGGAGCAGCCGCCGCCGCTGCGATGGCGCGCGGCCAGGCAATTCGCCTTCTACTCGATCGTCCCTTTGCTGGCCGGGCTGAGCATCGTCGTGGTGCCCAGCGGCTCAGCCGGAGTACGGGTGAATCAGTTCGCGGGCGCTCGCCCGGCGACCCTCTATCCGGGCGTCCACCTGATTCTTCCGCTGATCGAACAAGTGGACCTCTATGATATTCGCGACAACCTGTTCACCACCGTGACCATCGACGACTCGAAGAAATCCAAAGCGGACACGATGAAAGTGCAGACGCGTGAAGGCCTGATGGTCGGCCTGGCCGCGACGGTTCGGTATCGGCTGGATCCGTCGAAGCTCGCCTATATTCATTCGAATCTCCCGCAACCCGTGGAACAGGAGATGATCGCTCCTGCCGTCGACAGCGCGTTTCGCGATCTGGCCCCCGCATATCTGGTCCGCGAGCTCTTTTCAACCAAACGCGACGAGTTCCGCCAGACCGCCGCCAATCGAATCGCCGCGAAGCTGGGCGCTGATGGAATCGTCGTCAAAGAAGTGACTCTCCGCGATATCGAGCTTCCCGCCGAATACGCCAAGGGCCTGGAAGGCCTGCTGCTGAAGGAGCAGGAGAATGAGCGCATGAATATCGACCTGGAAGTGAAAAAGAAGCTGGTGCTGACGGCTGGCCTGGAAGCCGACGCGCAGAAGTCGCGCGAGATCAAAGAAGCCGAAGCACGGGCGCAGATCGTGGTGCTTGAAGCCAAGGGCCAAGCCGACGCCATGCAACACACGTTGCCGCTCAAAGAGAAGCAAATTCAGCAATCGCGCCTGGAAGCCGAGGCTCGCAAAGAGGCCACCGTGAAAAACGCCGAAGCCATGGCAGAAGCCAAGGTGATCGACAGCAAAGCCGAAGTGGAGAAGCGCCGGATGATGAGCGAGAGCGATGAGTTTCGCATCCGTCACCTGGCTAGCGCGGATTCGGAGCGGATGAAGCTGGAAGCGGACGTCCTGAAGGACAATCCGGCATTGATTCAGAAGATTATTGCGGAGAAGCTGTCGGACAAAGTGCAAATCATGATGGTCCCGAACGACGGCAAGTTTTTCTTCGCCAATGATGTCTTGAAAGGGGCAACGGCTCCCACGATCGTACACTGAGGAGTCGAAAACTGGACCGGGAGGGACGGCCTGTCGGAGGGCCGTCCCATTCCTGTTAGGCTGCGCTTAACCGCGTTTTGTTATCATTCGTGCCGTGGCTCGCGGACTACTTTCATTGCTCTTTCTGAGCGCTTTTCTAGGCGGAGAAACACTTGACGATGCCGTCCGGGTTCTGGCCAAAAATGTGTCGGCGCGGCTGGCTCCTAATCAGATTGGCCATGTCACGATGCGCAACGTCAGCTCCCTGGGCCGCGCCGAAGCCCAGCGCGCACAATCGAGTTTCGAGCAAGCCATTCGCAGGCGCGTACGGAACCCGGAAACCGTAGAAATCACGCTGACCGTTTCTGAAAATCTCAAAGGCTATCTCTTGATTGCGGACTTCAAACTCGCTGACCAGCGCATCGTCGAGATGGAGCCCTACCGTCCTGAGCCTGCCGCCGCGCCTGCGCGTCCCGCGTTGACGATCACCAAGCGGCGGCTGTGGGAACAAGCGCTCCCGATTCTCGATCTCGGCGTGTTGGACGATCAGATGTTGATCCTCGATACCGCCGGCGTCACGCGCTATGAACGTCGCGAAGGAAAATGGACCCTCGCTGAGACTGCCGCCGCCCCTTCGGTGGTTCGCGATCCGCGAGGCCGCCTGGAAATCGTGGACGATTCGATCGCCATCCAATTGCCCGGCACCACCTGCCGCGGGTCAATGAAACCCGCGCTTTCTATACAGTGCGAGCCAGGCAGGGTTTTCACTGCGGCTCGCAATACGCTCGAAGCCGCCGCGCCGTTCTTTTCCGATGCGCAGATGGGAGGCGCACACCTGGTCGCCGAAACCGACGGCCGCACCCACATCTACGACTCGGCCGAGACCGCCTCGGGCACTATCGACGACTGGGGCAGCGACCTGGCTACGGTCGCCACGTGCGCGGGTCCTCGGGTCGCCGTCACTGGAACCGGCGAGTCTGGCGACACGGTGACGCTCTACGATTTGATCTACGCTGTGCCCATTCGCGTTTCCGATCCAGCGGATTTTCCGGGACCGGTCACCGCGCTATGGCCCTCGAAAACCGGAGCCTTTGCAGCAGTTCGCAATCTCGCCAAGGGAAGCTATGAAGCCTACAGCCTTACGGTGGATTGCGGCCGTTAGCGCTCTAGTTTCGCTGGCGAGCCTGGAAGCGGCGCGCAGGCCGCGCTATGGCGGCGAGCTGCAAATTGAAATGCGCGCCGACGCATCGGCCATGATCGCCGGCGCAGTCTTTGAAACCTTGGTGCGCATCGACGATCACGGCGATCCGCAGCCCTGGCTGGCCACCGCGTGGACCCATGATGCCGCGCGCAAGCGCTGGATTTTTACGCCGCGAGCCAATGTGCAGCTGCATAACGGCGCCACGTGGTCGCCGGGGCCCATAGAAGTATCCGACGAAAAGCCCATCGAACAGATCCTGCGCGACTTATCGCGCCCCGCGAGCGCCATCATGATCCACGCCGAAGATGGATCGACCATCGGCACCGGAATGTTCCACGTGGCACATTCGGAGCCGGGCAAAAGCGTAACTCTAGCGGCGCACGATGGATATTGGGGCGGCCGCCCTTATCTCGATTCCATTCAGATCACGATGGGCCGCTCGCTCCGCGATCAGGCGGTGGATCTGGAAGTTGGAAAAGCCGACGTGATCGAAATTTCTCCGGCGCAGCGCCAGCGCGCGAATGTGTATGTTTCGTTGCCAGTCGAGCTGCTCGCGCTGCAATTCGACGATCGCGTGCCGGCGGCGACGCGGGAGGCGGTGGCTTTGTCGATCGACCGCACGGCCATCTACAATGTGCTTCTGCAAAAAACCGGCGATATTTCGGGCGCGATTCTGCCGCGCTGGCTGAGCGGCTACGCGTTTCTCTTTTCAACCGAGCGGAATATTGACCGCGCGAAGCAGCTTGCGCCCGGCGCGGCTTTGTCGTTCGCTTACGACCGTCAGGATAGTTTGATTCGCGCCATCGGAGAAAGAATTTCGGTCAATGCGAGCGAAGCCGGAATTACGCTGCGGCCGGCCAGTGGACCAGCGGATGTAAGGCTGATCGAAACGCCCATCCCGTCGCGAGACCCGTGGACTTCACTGGAAGATTTGGCAAAAGCTCCGCTCACTGGAACGAATTTATATGAAGCGGAACGCGCGCTGCTCGCGGATTACAAAATAATTCCGCTGTTCCATCTTCCCGATGCGTGGGCGATGAACGGGCATGTTCGCAATTGGCCGCGACTCGGCGATGTTTGGCTGGACCCGCGAGGCAAGCCGTGACGTTCCGCACGAAATTGCTACTGGTTTCGTCGTTGACAGTGGCCGGCGCCGTCGCTCTGGTGACCGGAGCTGTTTCAGTCTCGACGCGGCGGGCGTTTGAGCGGATCGACGGCGAGCGCCGCGGCGCGCTGCTCGACCAATTCCGCCGCGAATTGGACGCACGCGGCCAGGAGGTGGTCCGGCAAGTGGAGCGCGCCGCTGCATCGGCTGCGGTGCAACAAATCGTAGGCGGCGCGGCGGATTACGATCGCGCGCAGACCGAGGCGGAAGCGGAATCGCTGGATTTCCTGGACGTGGTGCAGCCGGATTTGACGATCATTTCGTCGGCGCATTGGCCGGCGCGCTTCGGATACAAAAATGATTGGCAAATCGCGCCCGAAGATTGGTCTGCATCGGATGCGTTTCTCGCTCGAATCCCGACGCCCGAGGGCAGCGCCGCGGCGTTGATCGCGGTGCGGCGGCTCCGGGAGGCAAGGGATTTGTGGCGGGCGGCAAGCGGCTGAACCCGGAGTTTTTGAAGTCGCTAGGGCTTGCGCCGGGAATGCGGGCGCTGCTCTGGGTCGCGCCGGGCGAACTAATCGATGCCCAGGGGACACTGAGCGATTCGCAAAAACTCGCGCCGCTGATCGACGGAGGATCCAGGCAGGCAGTTGTCAAATGGAACACGGGCGCGGAAGCGTTTCAAGCGATGCCTTTGAACCGGCGGGGCCGGCGGATGGGTGTGCTGCTCGCTGGAACTTCGCTGCGCGAGCGGCAGGGGCTTGAACGGGCCATCTTGTGGATCGGCGTGCTGGTAGGCGGATCGGGAATCGTGATCGGTGTACTGCTCGGCTGGTGGACCACGGAAAGAATCACGCGTCCGGTGGAGCGGTTGGCGGCCGGGGCTCGGGCGGTGGCGCAAGGCGATTGGTCGACGCGCGTCGAGGTTTCGTCGAACGATGAAATTGGGGAATTGGCGCAAGCGTTCAATCGCATGACGGAGCAGATTCTGGAACAGCGTGAGCGGGCTCTGCAAGCGGAACGCGTCGCGGCCTGGCGCGAATTGGCTCGGCGGCTGGCGCATGAGTTGAAGAATCCGCTGTTTCCATTGCAAATTACGATCGAGAATCTGCAGCGCGCCCGTGCGCGTCCCGAAGCTGAGTTCGATGAAATATTTCGGGAAAGCACGACAACTTTGCTCGCCGAGCTGGCCAATTTGAAAACGATTACAGGGCGGTTTAGCGATTTCGCGAAAATGCCGGCGCCGGAATTCGAAGACAGTGGACTTGAATGCGATCGTGCGCGGCGTTCTGAAGTTATACGACGCTCGGCTGCATGACGGGTCTGGATCGATTGAGCCGAAGGTGGAACTGGCCGATGGCGAGCTACGGATTCAGGCCGATCGCGAGCAACTGCATCGCGCCCTGGGCAACCTGGTGTTGAACGCCATGGACGCGATGCCCGGCGGAGGCGTGCTGCGCGTGACCACGCTGCGGACCGACGGCGGCGCGCGATTGACCGTCGCCGATTCGGGGCAAGGACTGACGGAAGAGGAGTGCGCTCGGCTGTTCACTCCGTATTACACGACCAAGCGTCATGGAACCGGCTTGGGGCTGGCGATCGTACAAAGCGTGGTGAGCGACCATCACGGGAAAATTTCGGTTCTGAGCCAACCCGGCGAGGGCGCGGCGTTTATCATCGATTTACCGGAGGCACAGAGCTGAGCCACTTACTGATTGTCGACGACGATCCAAACACGCTGGCGTCGCTTGCCCGCGCGTTTCGGATGGCGGGATATGAGGCGACGGTGGCCGATAACGCGTCCGCGCGCTGGAGCTGGTGCGCTCGCAAACCTTCGATCTGATTTTTTCGGACGTCGTGATGCCCGAAAAAGACGGGATCGCGCTGCTGGGCGAAATGCGGGCATGGGCGTGAATACTCCGGTGGTAATGATTTCGGGGCAAGCCACGCTGGATATGGCGGTTCGGGCGACGAAGCTGGGCGCTTTGGATTTTCTGGAAAAGCCTTTATCGACGGAAAAGCTTTTGTTGACCGTAGAAAACGCCTTGCGGCTGAGGCGGCTTGAAGACGAGAATCGCGAGCTGCGGGCGCGGGTGGGCAAGCACGAAATTATCTGGAAGAGCGCGCCGATGGAGCGCGTGATGGCGCAGGTGAAGCGCGTCGCGGCGGGCGAATCGCGGGTGTGCATTCTGGGCGAGACAGGAACGGGAAAAGAGCTAATCGCACGCGCGGTTCATGAAGCGAGCGCGCGCCGCGGCGGTCCATTTGTGACGCTGAATTGCGCAGCGGTTCCGGGGGAATTGATCGAATCCGAGTTGTTCGGACATGAAAAAGGATCGTTCACAGGAGCGGCGTCCCGGCATACGGGCAAATTTGAGCAAGCGACATAAGGGCACGCTGTTTCTGGATGAAATCGGCGATATGCCGGCGGTGATGCAAGCGAAGCTGCTGCGCGTACTGGAAGAAGGCGAGATTGAGCGCGTGGGCGGATCGGGAACGGTTCGCGTCGATGTGCGGGTGGTGGTGGCGACTCATCGGAATTTGGAAGAGCAGGTTCGCAACGGCGGCTTCCGCCAGGACCTGTACCATCGCGCTCTACGTTTTTCCGATCACGCTGCCGCCGCTTCGCGAGAGGCGCGAGGATATTCCAGTGCTGATCGAACATTTCGCGCAGATGATCAGCGGCACCAATGGATGGAAGCCGAAGAGTTTTACTTCGGAGGCGATCGATTCGCTGGAACGCTATGCGTGGCCGGGGAATGTGCGGGAGCTTCGCAACACGGTGGAACGATTGTTGCTGCTAGCGGATCAGGATGTGGACGAAGAAACCGTTCGGATGGCACTGCCCGCGGGGCTGGCAAGCCGAGGTGCCTCAGGAACGTTGGCGCTCCGCGCGGAGCAGTTCGAGCGGGAAACCATTCGCGAAGAGCTGAATCGGGCCAAACACAACATGACGGAAGCGGCGAGGGCGCTCGGATTGGAGCGCAGCCATCTCTATAAAAAGTGCGCGCAATTGGGAATCGACGTAAAGGGGATGCGGCGAGCGGACGAATGACATCCAACTTTGATATCTTCAATAGCGTCCGAGGATCTCATATGAACATCACCGTAACAATCAACGGGAAGACGTATTCCCATGACGTGGAGCCGCGGCTGCTCCTGATTCATTACATTCGCGAAGTGGTCGGCTTGACCGGCCCGCACATCGGCTGCGAGACATCGCTTTGCGGCGCCTGCAACGTGGAGGTGAACGGGAAAGTGGTGAAGAGCTGCTCCATGTTCGCCGTGCAGGCCAATGGCGCGAACGTTCTGACGATTGAAGGGCTGGCCGTCAATGGCAAGCTTCACGCCATGCAGGAGGCGTTTTGGAACGAGCATGGAGCGCAATGCGGTTTTTGTACTCCGGGGATGATTCTCGCTTCGAAGCAGATTCTGGATCGCAATCCACATCCGAGCGACGAAGAGATCCGGCACGGGCTGGATGGAAACATCTGCCGCTGCACCGGGTATCAGCACATCGTCAATGCCGTGAAAGCCGCGGCGAAAGCGGGAGGAGCGTAAGCCATGGCTACCACGATTACCAAGACTGAAAAACTGGTGGGCAAGCGGATTCGGCGGCGCGAAGATCCTCGTCTGATCACGGGTACGGCTACCTACGTCGACGACATCAAGATGCCGGGGATGCATTACGCCGTGGTGGTCCGCAGCCCGCATGCGGCGGCGACGATTCGTTCGATCGACACCAGCAAAGCCGCGGCCCTGCCGGGCGTGGCGGCGGTGTTCACAGGTCGCGACACGGAGCACATCGGCCCGGTGCCTTGCGGCGCTTCACTGCCGGGACTGCGCGTGCCGCATCATCACATCTTGGCGACGGACCGCGTGTATTTTGTCGGACATCCGGTCGCGGTGGTGGTAGCGACCGATAAATATATTGCGGCGGATGCGGCGGACCTGGTCGAAGTGGATTGGGAAGTGGGGACGGCGGTGGCCGATCCGGAAAAGGCGTTGGCCGAGGGCGCTCCGGCGGTGCATCCGCAGTGGCCTGATAACAAGGCGTTCGATTTTCATCAGGAACACGGCGAGATCGACCAGGCGTTTGCGGAGGCGGACGTGGTGGTGAAGCAGAGGATCACCAGCCAGCGGCTGATTCCGACCGCGATGGAAACGCGCGGAGTGGTGGCGGAGTGGCGGGCGGCGGATCGGGCGCTGAATCTGTACACCTCGACGCAGATTCCACACTTGGTGCGGACGCTGGTGGCGATGATGCTCGGGTTGGAAGAGAACCGGCTGCGAGTGGTGGCGCCGGAGGTGGGCGGCGGGTTCGGCAGCAAGCTGAACGTGTACGCCGAAGAGGCTCTGATGGGCTTCATCGCGATGAAGATCGGGAAGCCGGTAAAGTGGATCGAATCGCGGCGCGAGAATTTTCTTTGCACGATTCATGGCCGCGGACACGTGGATTATTTCGAAATCGCGGCGAAGAAAGACGGCACCATCACCGGGATCAAGCTGAAGATCATTCAAGATTTGGGCGCGTATCATCAATTGCTGACTCCGGCGATCCCGACGCTGAGCGTCCTTATGATGCCGGGGCTTTACAAGACGCAAAATATTCGCGCCGATATCGTTGGCGTGTTCACGAATTGCGTTCCCACGGACGCTTATCGCGGCGCGGGACGGCCTGAAGCGACGCATGGAATCGAACGCATGGTGGACATGCTGGCGGCCGAATTGAAGATGGACCCGGTGGAGATTCGGCTGAAGAACTTCATCCAGAAAAGCGAGTTTCCGTTTCCGACGGCGACCGGGCTCACTTACGATTCAGGGGATTATTCGGCTCCACTGGCGAAGGCGCTGGAGGCGGTGGGCTACGAGGATTTGCGTGCGGAACAGGCAAAGGCTCGCGCCGAGGGGCGGCTGATGGGCATCGGGATTTCCACTTATGGGGAAATTTGCGCGATGGGTCCGTCGCCTGCGACGCCGGCGGGAGGTTGGGAAAGCGCGACGGTGAAGATCGAGCCATCCGGCAAAGTGACGGTGCTGACGGGTTGTTCTCCGCATGGGCAAGGCGAGGAGACTACGTTCGCACAGATCGCCGCCGATGAACTGGGTTGCGATATCGACGACGTGCTGGTGGTGCATGGCGATACTGCGCTGGTGCAGTACGGGATCGGAACTTTCGGGAGCCGCGGGACGGCGGTGGGCGGTCCGGCGATGTATTTCGCGCTCCAGGACTTGAAGGCCAAGGTGAAGAAATTTGGCGCGATGCTGCTCAACTCGGACGATGTTACGTTATCGGGCGGGCAGTGCATCGATAACAAGACGGGTGCGATGAAGTCGTTGAAGGAAATCGCGGCGGCTTCGTATCGAGCCATGCAACTGCCGCCTAACACCGAGCCGGGCATGGTTTCGACGCATTTCTGGGAGCCGCCGAACTTCACGTTTCCCTTCGGCGCACATATCGCGGTTACGGATATCGATCGCGATACCGGCGCGATTTCCATACGGCGATACATCGCGGTGGACGATTGCGGCAACATTCTGAATCCGCTGATCGTGGACGGCCAGGTTCACGGCGGGGTCGCGCAGGGGCTGGGTCAGGCGTTGTGGGAGCAGGCGGTGTATGACGATAACGGACAATTGATTACGGGCGAACTGACGGATTACGCGATGCCGCGGGCGCACATGATGCCGTGGATCGAATCGAGCCATACGTGCACGCCGACGCCGGTGAATCCGCTGGGCGTGAAGGGAGTGGGAGAGGCGGGGACCATCGGGTGCTCGCCTGCGATGGTGAATTCGGTGGTGGACGCGCTTTCGCCGTTGGGGGTGAAGCATGTCGACATGCCGATGACGCCGGAGAAAATCTGGAAGTTGATGCAAGGAGCGGCGCAATGATCGCGCAAAATTTCGAATACACAGCGGCCGAGACGCTGGATCGAGGCGTTGGGATTGATCGCGCAGGGGGCTAAGCCTTTGGCCGGCGGCATGAGTCTGATCCCGATGATGAAACTTCGCCTGGCGGCTCCCGAGCATTTGGTAGATATCGGGCGGCTGAAGGATTTGAATTACATTCGCGAAGAGGGTGGAGCGATCCACATCGGCGCGGCGACTACGCATCATTAGATCGATTGCTCGGGGCTGCTGCGCGGAAATGCCCGCTGATGGCGGATACGGCGGCGCACATCGGCGATCCTCAGGTTAGGAATATGGGCACCATAGGAGGAAGTGTGGCGCATGCGGATCCTTCGGCGGATTATCCAGCGGCGTTGCAGGCTCTGGAAGCGAAGTTCGTCTGAAGGGCGGAAGTCGGAGCGCACGGTGTCGGCGGCAGACTTTCTTCGTCGATACGTTCACGACGGCGCTGGAGCCGGGGGAGATGATCCGCGAAGTGATTCTACCTGTCGAAGATCGAGGCGCGGGACCAGCTATCAGAAGATGCTTCAGCCGGCGAGCGGATTCGCCATTGTCGGGCTGGCGGCGCGGGTGCGGCGGTCCGGCGGAAAGATCACGATGGCAAGAGTCGGGATCACGGGGCTGTCGAATCGGGCTTACCGGGCGAGCGCGGTAGAGGCGGCGCTCGACGGGAAGACTGGATCGGCGGGCGAGATTCAGAACGCGGCCGCGCTGGCAGCGGAGGGTGTCGAGGCGAATTCGGATCTATTCGCATCGGCGGACTACCGGCGGCATCTGGCCGTGATTTATACGGCGCGCGCGCTGACGGCGGCGCTGGCGAGGTCGGCTTGAAGGTAGCGGGGTCCCAGTACGCTGCCGGTTCCGCAGCAGCGGGCTTACGACATGATGCAGGACCCGGTGGTGCTGGCAGGGGCGATTCCGGGGTGCGAGTCGCTCGAGAAAATCGGCGAAAACGAATACCGGATGAAGATGAAGATGGCGTTGGCGGCGCTGTCGGGGGCTTTCGAAGGCAAGGTTAAGATTACCGATCAGACGCCGCCGTCGAGTTTCCGGCTCGAAGTTGAGGGGTCCGGCAAAGTTGGGTTTCTGAAAGGATCGGGCGTGCTGACGCTGAAGGGCGCGGGCGATGCAACGGAGGTCGGGTATGAAGGCGACGTACAGGTGGGCGGCACGATCGCGGCGGTGGGGCAGCGGCTGATCGACGCTACGGCGAAGAGCATGATCAAGAAGTTTTTCGACAACCTGGCGAGCGGATAAAACTAGAGCGGAATATTCCCGTGTTTCTTTCGCGGCATGGTATCCACTTTGGTTTCGAGCATCCGTAAGGCCCGAATTACGCGCGGGCGAGTCTCGCGCGGCTCGATTACGTCGTCCAGGAAGCCATGTTCGGCGGCGATGAAGGGATTCGCGAAGCGTTCGCGAAATTCGTCGGTCTTGGCGCGGCGGACTGCTTCCTGATCCTGCGCGGCAAGCAGTTCGCGGCGATACACGATGTTGACGGCTCCATCGGCGCCCATTACGGCGATCTCAGCCGCGGGCCAGGCTAGATTCACGTCGGTGCGCAGATGCTTCGATCCCATCACGCAGTAGGCGCCTCCGTAGGCTTTTCTGGTGATCACGGTGATTTTGGGGACGGTGGCTTCGGCGTACGCATATAGCAACTTGGCACCGTGGCGAATGATGCCGCCGAATTCCTGGGCGGTTCCAGGCAGGAATCCGGGAACGTCTTCGAAGGTCAGAATGGGAATGTTGAAGGCGTCGCAGAAGCGGACGAAGCGCGCGCCCTTGGTGGAGGAATCTATATCCAGGCAGCCCGCGAGGAACGCCGGCTGATTCGCGACGATGCCGATGCTGCGGCCGTCCATGCGCGCGAATCCGACCACGATGTTGCGGGCCCAATGCTCCTGGACTTCGAAGAAATTCCCGTGATCGACGACGCGGCGGATCACGTCCTTGATGTCGTAAGGCTGGTTGGATTCTTTGGGGACGATGGAATCGAGCTCGGTATCCTGGCGATCGGACGGGATCGTCGGAGGCGCGGCGGGCGCCGTCGTCGCGATTATTCAGAGGGAGATAAGAGAGCAGCTCGCGGATCATGCGCAGGCATTCGGCATCGTCGTGGGCCAGAAAATGCGCGACGCCGCTGGTGGAGTTATGGGTGGTCGCGCCGCCCAGTTTTTCTTTGGTCACGTCTTCATGGGTGACGGTCTTGATCACGTCGGGGCCGGTGACGAACATGTAGCTGGTCTTGTCGACCATGAAAATGAAATCGGTGAGCGCGGGCGAATAGACGGCTCCGCCGGCGCAGGGACCCATGATGGCGGAGATTTGCGGGACGACGCCGCTGGCTAGCGTGTTGCGAAGGAAAATATCCGCGTAGCCGGCGAACGAGAGCACGCCTTCCTGAATGCGAGCGCCGCCCGAATCGTTCAACCCGATTACGGGAGCGCCGGTCTTCAGCGCGAGGTCCATGATCTTGACGATTTTCTTGCGCGTTCATCTCCGAAAGCGAGCCGCCGAAGACGGTGAAATCCTGCGCGAAAACATAGGCCGGACGGCCGTGGATCAGGCCGTAACCGGTGATGAACCCGTCGCCGTCGACCACTTGTTCCTCCATGCCGAAGTCCTGGCAGCGGTGGCGGACCAGCTTGTCCATTTCCTCAAACGTGCCTTCGTCGAGCAGCAGACCGATACGCTCGCGCGCGGAGAGCTTGCCCTCTTTGTGTTGACGTGCGCGGCGCTCTTCGCCGCCTCCCGCATCGGCGACGGCATGACGCCGGCGCAGTTCTTCGAGCCGATCCGACATAAGATAGTAGAGTAACGCGAATCCTGTTGCGACCGTCCCACCATTCGATGCTCCGCCGTTTTTCACCCGTGCCGTTCGCGCTCACTGTATTGCTCGCGGCACAGGCAGGCGCACAGCAGCCACCGACCATCAAGGCCAACGTCCCGCTGGTTCTGGTTCCGGTAACCGTCACCGACAAGAAAGGTGTGTCGATCGACGGACTGAAAGTGGAAGATTTTATCGTGACCGATGACGGCGTGCGGCAGAACGTCCACATGGACACGTCGGATACGGTGCTGGCTCCGATCTCGCTGGTGGTCGCGGTGCAATGCAGCGGGATTTCGGCGGCGGTGCTGGCGAAGATCAACCGGGTGGGCGGGATGATTCAGCCGCTGGTGGTGGGCGAACGTGGACGCGCGGCGGTGATCGCGTTCGACGATGATGTGCGCGTGTTTCAGGATTTCACGGCGGATCGACGAAAATCCGCGTGGCGTTTGAGAAGATCGAGCCTCGCGTGATTCGTAAAGGCCATCTGCTGGATGCGATCGCTGGAGGCGTCCGGATGTTGGAGACGCGGCCGGAAAATTCGCGGCGTATTCTTTTGATCCTGAGCGAATCGCGGGATCGGGGGAGCAAGATGAAGCTGGCTCCCGCGATCGAGATGGCGCAGCGCGCGGGTCACGGTGTATCCGGCGACCTATTCGGCTCAGGCCACGGCATGGACTGCGAAGCCGGAAGATAATCCACCGATGCCGGGAGGGCCGGATTACCTGGGAGCGCTGGGGGAACTGGTCCGCATGGGGAAGCGAATGACGCCGACGCGTTCGCGCGCGCGACGGGCGGGCGGCATCTGTCGTTCGAAACTTTGAAGGGCCTGGAAGACGCCATTACCCGCGCGGGTGAGGAAATTCACAGTCAATACCTGTTGAGTTTCGTGCCGCAGGAGAGCAAAAATGGCGGCTATCACCGGATCGAGGTAGGGGTCGCGCCGCGTCCCGACGCAGTGATTCAGCGCGCCCCGGCTATTGGCCGTCGAAGTAACAGATCGGCTACAATAACCGCTGGGCCGTTAAAAACAGGAGAAAACGACGATGCGTACGTTTGCGATGGTGATGTTGCTGGCGGCGGTAGCCTCGGCGCAGGACAATCCGCGGTACGGGAAATGGAAGCTGAAGTCGGAAGCGCAGGCGCCGCAGAGCAATATCATGACGTATGAAAAATTCGGCGACCATGGGATGAAAATCACCGTCGATTCGGTGAACAAGGACGGCGAGAAATCGGGGTGGTTCTACACCACTAATTTCGACGGCAAAGATGAGCCTGTCACCGGCAATCGCGGCACGGACACGACTTCGGTCAAAGTGATCACCGACCGGATCAATGAGATCGTGAACAAGAAGAACGGCAAGATCAATCAGATTCTGACCAACGTTCTGTCGCCGGACGGGCAAACGCTGGGGATCATCTATATGCGGGTGGATCCCGAGGGCAAGACCACGAACGTCACATTCGCGACGTATCAGAAGATAAATTAGTTTTAGCCGCAGATCAACGCCGATAAGAGTCAAGCGAATCGCCAGCCGAGAGCAAAGATTATGTAGGCTGACGCCGCCATCAGGATCGTTCCCAGCACAATCGGGACCGGTTTTTGAAACGAAGTCAGGGTGATCAACGATCCGCAGAGCGGGATTAGGGTTATCACGATGCCGAGCACTCTTGCCCATTGACGGCCGGCGTTGAGGCCGCGGGCGATGAGCAGCAGTACGGCGGCGATCACGAGGATAATCGAGGCTCCGATGGTGAATATCGTCATGGCCCACGACATGGCGCCGCCGGCAAATGCGAAGGCTTTCCCAATGATGGAGCCGCCGGCGACCAGGCCATCGATCAGTTGATTCCCGGTGGGCGAGCTGGGCGATATGGGTCCAGGGTCCAGGTAATGCATCTGGATTAATCCCCAGGCGAAAAATACGAAAGCGATGGCGGACGGAATCCCCAGCACGGCGGAAGCCGCGTAGAAAATCCAGGTTACGACGTGACGATGCTGGATGGCGGCGGTCATCGCCGCGACAGCGTGTTCTTGTAGATCTTGCCGCCTTTCATGACGAAGACTACGCGGCGAACCGCGGTGATGTCGTCGAGCGGATTGCCATCCGTCGCGACGATGTCGGCTTCGAGGCCCGGCGCGATCGAGCCGATGCGGTCCGCCATGCCCAGCGATTCGGCGGCGATGGAAGTCCCACTCATAATGACGTCGATATTTCGTTCATGACCATCTTTGACGCGATAGATGAATTCTTCCGCGTTGCGTCCGTGCGCGCCGGCAACTGCGTCGGTTCCGAGCACGATCTTCACGTGATGCTTCCGCGCCCGCGCGACGACTTCGACCAGGGTCGCCAGCAGCTTTTCGCGGGTGGTTACTTCGTCCAGCCCACGGCGGTAGGCCTCGCGATTCTCGATGTAATTGTGCGACACCAGGAAATTTGGATCGAAGTAAATCCCCTTCTGCGCCATGGTCTCGAGGGTATCGTCATCCAGGCCGTAGCCATGCTCGATGGTGGTCACCCCGGCGTGAACGGCGACCTTTTCTTCGGGAAGAAAGCGCGCGTGGGTCACGGTCCTGAAGCCTTGGGCGTGCGCTTCGCTGACAGCCGCCTCCATCTGATCGTCCGTCATCACGGTTTCAGGTCCGCCGGTGGCCGCGAAGATTTTGACCAGATCGGCGCCATCGGTTTTCAATTTGCGAATGGCGGCTCGAATGGCGCCGGGGTTTCCGGTTCGATAATCGATGGGATTCATCGCGGTGAGAATTCGAGGACCAGGCAGCATCCCTTGGTTAATGCGATCACGCAGTAGCGCGTCGGTAGGCGCGCCCACCGATTGCACCGTTGTGAAGCCCCCGATCAGCGTCACCCAGGCATTTTCCGCGGAGTAGAGGACCACGGTTTCGCGGCTTTCCCGGCTGCGATTCGTAATATGATGCGTGTCGTCGAAATGCCAGTCGAGATGGACATGGGTGTCGATCCAGCCGGGCATCACGGTGAGACCGCGGAGATCGTAGGTGGCGGGTCCGGCGCCGGTTCCGACGGATTCAATTCGCTCTCCTTTGACGACAATCCGGCGGTTTTTCAGGGTGGCGCCTTTGCCGTCGAGGATGGTGCTGGTCTCGAGGATGACCTGCGCCTGGGACAGGGGAATGCAAAGAAACGCAAGGCAAGCCAATGAGAATCGGCGCAAGAGCATGTTGTGGATTATATCGCGGGGTGCGGAATTGAAGCCGCGCGACAGGACTCGAAAGGCGATTTAGCCGCGGATTCACGCCGATTAACGTTGATAAGACAGACTTGGCTTCTTTGTTTTCAATCGGCGTTGACGTCTGCAAGTGCGCAAATAGCCTGAATCTTCGCGAAGCGTGCTTCATCAATTATATTGACATCAATATGATTGGCGCCATGGTTAATGGCCGCCGATCGAAAAGGAGAACCCGGTTATGAAAACCGCTTCCACCATCGCCCGGTATCTGGCGGGCGTGATCTTTCTTGTTTTCGGCCTGAACGGCTTCCTGAACTTTATTCCCCTGCCCCCGCCGGGAGGCATTGCGGGACAGTTCATGGGCGCCCTCTATGCCTCGCATTACCTGTGGGTGATCTTCGCGTTTCAGGTGATTGCAGCGGTACTTTTGCTGGTGAACCGTTACGTACCGTTGGCGGTGGCCATGCTGGCGCCGGTGATCGTCAACATTCTATCGTTCCACGCCCTGATGGCCCCGAGCGGGCTTCCGCTGGCCTTCTTCGTAGCCGCACTGTGGGTGTTGATCTTCCTGGATGTGCGACCGGCCTTTGACGGGTTGTTCCAGCCGCGCATGCAGGCACGGGCCTGAGCGGGAACGGAAACAAAATAGCGTGTTGTGGTTTCCATCGCAGGTCTCTTAGTATCTAGTGAGGTGATCTATGGGAACCACGAATGACTCAATGGGCCTTGCCGGAGACACGCTGGGGCGCCACCGTCATATTTGCGCTTTCTTCAACACCTTTGACGAGGAGCACACCGTGCTTGGCTCGTTCTTCAAAGATGGGTTCGATCGTGGCGAAAAGGCTATCCACATCGTGGAATCCGAGAATCGGGAAGAGTATCTGAAGGGGTTCACGGAGGCGGGCATAAACGTACAAGAAGTGATGGAGACCGGCCGCCTGGAGGTGGTGCCGTGGACCGATATGTATGTGCGAGATCACCGGTTCGATCAGGATGCGATGCTGGCTACGGTCGAAAGCCTGATCCAATCGGGTGCGGCTGCGGGCTACGCGCGTACCCGGCTGGTGGGACATCACATGGATTGGCTCTTTCTCGACAAACCAGCCTTGAACAACCTGCTGGAATACGAGGCACGCCTCAATGGGGTCCTGTCTAAATACGACGATCCCGTGATCTGTAACTACGATTTGTCCAAATTTGGCGCCAGTGTGGCGATCGATATCATGCGGACACACCCGCTGGTAATTATCGGCGGGTTAGTGCGGGAGAACCCGTTTTTCGTTCCTCCCGGCCAGTTCCTGGAGGAGATGCGTCAAAGACGGGCTCGCGATACTGAAGTATAGGCGAAAATGACGGGCGATCATTCAGCTGAAGTCCTCCGCCTGCGGGCAACGGTGAGGGATCTGTTGGCGCTTTCGAGCATACCGGAGGTGTGGGTGGGAAGAGAGCCGCCCGCGATTGCCGCCGAGCTGGCCGATGTGATGATCCAGTCGCTGGAGATGGATTTCGCGTTTGTCCGTTTGTGCGACGCCGCAGGATGCGAGGCCGTCGAGGTAATGAGGGGGGACGCGTGGAAGGAATTTCCGGAATGGCTCGAACAGCGCGTGGCTGAATGCGGCCCAATTTCCCGGAAAGAAATCGTGACAAACGTCGGCGGCGTCGAGGCATGCTGCTGCGGCATCGTGATGCCGATCGGCGTAAACGGTCAACGGGGCCTGGTCGCCGCGGCGTCTGGCCGCTCCGGATTTTCCCAACCAGATTGACCAACAGCTGCTTTCCGTGGCGGCAAGTAGCGCCGCGACAGCGATTCGGAGCGCCCATCTTATCCACAAGCTGCGAAACGCCCAAGAAACATTGCGCCAGAATGAACAAGAGCTTCGCAAGGCCAGCGACGAATTAGAAATTAAAGTGGCGGAACGAACCGCCGAATTACAGTGGAGCGAGTTCTATCTTTCAGAGGGGCAGCGTCTGGGTCACACGGGTAGCTGGGCATTCAATGCGTCGGGATTTTTCGACCATTGGTCCCAGGAGCTATTTGAAATCCACGGACTGGATCCGAGGGCCAAGGCGCCAACACGGGACGAATATTTGGCCCTGGTGCATCCGGAGGACCGTAATTTTGTCGCGCAACGGATTCAAGAGATGTTGACGGCCGGTCGCGCCTTCGACTTCACAAAGCGAATCGTGCGGCCCGACGGACAGATTCGAAGCATCCGCTGCGTAGGAGTTCTGACGACTCAGAAGGGGGCTTTAAGGAGATTCGTGGGCACGGGGATGGATGTCACTGAACAAGAGCAAATGATCGAGGCGCTACGGAAAGGAGAGGAGGAGCTTCGGCAGATGCTGGACTTCGCGCCTCAACTGATTGCAGTGTACGGGCCCAACCGCGAACGGCTGTATGCTAATCGCGTGGCGCTCGATTACGCCGGCCTTAGTCTTGATGAATGGCAGCAGACAGAAGCCCGGGGCGCGTTCATTCATCCGGACGACCGGGAGCAGGAACTCGACTATTTCGCCCAAGCCCGGGCGGCTGGATCCGCGGACTGCTGGAATTGCGATTGCGCGGAGGAGATGGAAGTTACCGCTGGTTTCTGGCGCGTTACAACCCGGTGCGCGACGACAACGGACAAATCCTGCGTTGGCATGTCTCATGCACCGATATCGAAGACCGGAAGCGGGCTGAGGAAAGACTACAACAGGAAAACGTCGCCCTCCGGGAAGAAATCGACAAAGCCTCGATGTTCGAGGAGATCGTGGGAACGTCGCCCGCTTTGCAAACGGTGCTTTCGCGCATCTCCAAAGTTGCGCCAACCGATTCTACGGTTCTGATTACCGGCGAGACCGGAACAGGCAAGGAACTGGTCGCCCGCGCGATCCACCGGCGGTCAAAACGCGCCTCGCGCGCATTTGTAAGCGTGAACTGCGCCGCAATCCCCCGGGACTTGATTGCCTCGGAGTTGTTCGGCCATGAGAAGGGGGCGTTCACGGGCGCCTTGCAGCGTCGCGTCGGCCGGTTCGAGCTGGCCGAGGGCGGAACGATCTTCCTGGACGAAGTAGGCGAACTATTGCCCGACACTCAGGTCGCGCTGCTCAGGGTGTTACAGGAACGGGAATTCGAGCGGATCGGCGGGGGACAGTCGATTCGCGTTGACGTTCGCGTCATCGCTGCGACGAATCGCGATCTGAAAGCCGCCGTTGCCAGCGGCGCCTTCCGGGAGGATCTGTATTACCGGCTAAACGTATTCCCTCTCGAGATGCCGCCTTTGCGGGCACGCAAGGCGGATATTCCGCTGCTGGTTGAATATTTCATCGATCGCTATGGGCGAAAAGCGGGCAAGAACATCCGGAGTGTCGACAAGAAGACCTTGCAGTTGCTTCAGTCGTACCCTTGGCCCGGAAACATACGCGAACTGCAGAACGTGATCGAACGATCGTTAATCGTGTGCGAAACCGAGATCTTTACGGTAGATGAAAGCTGGCTATCCCAACCGCCTCTCGACACGAGATCGGGAAACAAGCTCTACTTTCGGAGAAGGTTGCCGCTAAGGAAAGAGAAATAATCGAAGAGGCTCTGCGAGAATCGCAAGGACGGATATTCGGACCATCCGGCGCCGCAGCCAAGCTAGGGATCGCGCGGTCCACCCTGGAATCGAAGATCCGGTCGCTGAACATCAACAAGAATCGCTTCAAAGGCCCGCCGGGTACTTGAAGAACCCATCATCGTACGGTCCGGGCGGTAGCGCCGGAGGCACGTGCGGCATTGGCCGTCTGCCTCAGGGCGGTCTCCAGCGCTTCACGGGATACCCGGCGGACAATCGGGTCAACCACCAGCCGCAGCGCGGCCGGAATGTCGCGGCTCAGGGCCATTGCCTCCGTCTCAATGTACAGGCCGTCCTCGCGTTCCTCAAAACGGCTGACGCTGTAGAGCCGCCAGATGAGTCCGGAGCCCTCGCCTTCGGGGAGCGTATGTTGTTTGGCGGTACCATAGTCGGCGATCTCCTGGATGCGTTTCGCTTGGGTGACGCTGTACATCCGCCGGCCGTCAACGCGGACGAATATGGTTTCGTAATCACAATCGAGCGCGGTCTTCGAGAGCACGGACCGGTTCATCAGCACGATGGAAAACAGGTCCGCTGTTTCGGCGGCCGAGATCACTTTCGACTCCAGGACGTGCGGGGCATAGACTTCCGGGTATTTTGGATAATCGCGAACCACCGCCATAACGTCCTTGATCGTGATGTTTGGAAGAAAGGCGGCGCCAATCCAATCGTGAATGAGACCGGAAGGAACTTCCTCGGAATGTGCGGGCGAGCAGGCGAAACAACGATCTGGCCGCGGCGGACCTTTTCCGCCACGGCAGGCGTGGCATCGACCTGAAGAAAGCCATCAGGCGCGCTGGCACGTTCTTGAATACCGGCGCTGGCACTTTCGAGGTAGTCTTCCCAGGCCTTGACTGTTTCCGGCTTCAGGCTGGCTGCTTGCGCGACTGACAAGACCATGCCGAGCGAGACGATGCAGGCGGTTGTCACTCGAACTGTCCTTCCTCTCGCCCGCACCCTCATAGGCTCGTACGCTCCTTTCGATGATCGGTGGCCCCGGCCGGTCGCACCCTATCGCTGTGCGATGCGGAGGCTTTAGACACTGCCCAAGAGACGTCGACCATGAGTCGTCTTCACGGAAGGCAATCTGATTTCCAAGCCTAAGGTGCTGGACGGCAAAGACCTAGCCATAGTTCAACTGTCCGATATTTCGACAATTGGCGAACTTCCGTGCAGAACGATGCCGGCTTTCCAAAAAAAAGCAATCGTCGACTTGTGGCAGTGCAGATGCAGTGCGACGGCAACAGGAATGGCTTGGGGAACGCGGCGATCCGAGCGCAAGTGACGGGATACCTGCTCAGCGAGAACTAACAGACGGAATCGCACTGCCAAAGGCGCCGCGAGTGCCTCGAATCCCACAACCGAGTTTTGGAGAGCAGGAAATGCAAGTGCGGGGATGGTGGGCGCGGCAGGACTCGAACCTGCGACCTCCTGCGTGTGAAGCAGGCGCTCTAACCAACTGAGCTACGCGCCCTTGCGGACAGAACTCCATTGTAATCCACGGCAGAACCCGGCTGCTTTGTTCTAAAGTACTCTCTTAGACCTCTTATGCCCGACGATTTCATTGTGATCCGCGAGGCCGCGCTCACCGGCTTCGCCGCCTCTGTGCTGGATGCGGCCGGAGTGCCTCATAGTACATCTACGCTGGTCGCCGAGTCTCTGGTTGCGGCGAATCTTCGAGGCGTCGATTCCCACGGGGTGCAGCTTTTGATCTGGTATTGCGACCAGATTCGCGCAGGCAATGTCGACCTCGAACACTGCTTGCTCTCTGTTCGCAGTCTCACCATGAAAGCTGTGATTGTTGCTGTTGTGCTGTGCGCTTCGCTCGCCTGGGCCTTCCCTCCGCGGGGCGGCTATCCTCGACGGCATGGTACCCGCGCTCTTCGCTCGTTTTCGGTTGCTGTTTCGCTCACGTTTGCTCACCGTTGCTCGTTTCTGCTTGTTGGTGGTCATGTTCAGGTCAAGAAGGCCGCTCCATCTTCGAGACTGCGCCCCGTGTTCGCGCCGACCTTCACGCAGCAGTCGCTCGCGCCCATCATGGGCCAGATGCAGTTCCGACCGGTCAGTGCTTTCTGTTTTCTTGTTGGTTTCCGACCTTGTTTGTTTGTTC
>CAVPKR010000165.1:0-34409 GCA_963705675.1 Terriglobia bacterium | reverse complement strand
CGGTTCGACTGGCGGCGGTAAAGAAAACAGCTGCGGCATAAACCGACTGGCGCTATCTCAGCAAGTCTAGCAGCTTTGGCGCGCCGTTCGTCCACGGCAAAGAACATCTCTATCGTCAATCAGTTAGCTAGAGTTGCAACGGTTCAGTCACCCCTTGACACTGGCTTTTTGCCCCCCGATCGGCGAACATCTGTGAGGAGTCGATTATTCGCCGGAATGCGATCGCGGCGTGCTATGGAGTGTCGTCCCGCCGAGGCCTGGCATGGAATCTTTGAGAACCTGGAGAAGCTTTGGTTATGCGAACTCGACTATATATGTATGTATTCATCGTGCTGACGCCCGCGGCGAGCGCGCAGACGCTGGTGATCCCACAAATCGCGGACGGAAACGGCTGGCAGACGGAGCTGGTGCTGACCAATACGGGAGCAACCGCCACTACCGTAAGCCTTAGTTTTTTTCAAAGCACCGCAAACGGCGTGACTCAAAGCTGGACTCCGGCGTTCTTAGAGACCAGCGTGCTCCAGAACATTCCGGTCCCGGCGGCGAGCACAGTGTTTCTACATACACCAGGAACGGCCGCTTCGCTGAGCGAGGGATGGGCGCAGTTGCAGACCGGTCCGGCGGTTTCGGCCTACGCGATTTTCACCGAGACCGTTCCTGGCAGGCAGAATCAGGACGGGACAGCGCTGGCCGCGCCAAGCGTCAGCCGAATGCTGGTGCCGTTCGAAAACACCAACGGATTCGTGACCTCGATCGCGATTGTCAACACGACGGGGGCGCCCGAATCGGTCGCGGTTGCGATGCAGCCGGGCTCAGGCGCGGCTGCTCAACTCCCCCGATCACGCTGCCGGCCAATGGGTACGTCGCGTTCACGGTGCCCCAGCAATTTTCCTCGACGGCGTCCCGAAACGGCCTGCTCGAGTTCTATGCCGCAACCGGAGTTTCTCGCTGATCGCGCTGCGCTTCAATCCGACGGGAGCATTCACCGCGTCGCCCGTGTTTGCGGAAACCGGATCGCCGGTGATCTTCACCGCGGGGGTTTCGGCGTTCAACGGAACTTACCAAGGGACGTACACGGCGACCGGACGATCGGGGACGGTGACGGCGACGATCAGTAACGGCACGGTGACGATCCTAAGTCCGGCAAATGGAACCGGGACGATCTCGACCAATGGACAGATAGCATTTGGAACGGTGGTGGCCGGGGCAACGTCGTGCAATTTTATGGGGACGATCATCGTGACCGGAGCAAGCGCCTCAGGGAGCGGGACGTTTGCCTGTGAAAACGCTACGGGAACGTGGAATATGGCGCGGCAGTAAACATCCAGCGCGGCTGCCGCTGCGTTCGGTATGGAGGCTCTGCCAGCTAAACGAGGAGCATGACATGCGATTACTACGGCCAAGCAGCCACCGAAGTTTGAGCGTGGCCACAATCCTGTACATCGTCTTTTTGGGTTCGCGTCGACATCCTCGGCACAAGTCGTCTTCACGGAGTTCCCCGTACCGAGCGGAGTCAACGCCGGTCCCCAAGGAATCACCACCGGCTCCGATGGCGCGTTGTGGTTTGTCGAGACTGGCGCGATCAAGGTGGGGCGAAAGCCCCTCTCCGGATCGATCACCGAGATCAATTCGGCCCTTGGCAGCCAGCCTCAGCAGATCGTTTCAGGCAAGGCCGGAGACTTGTATGTCACCAGTCAAAACGTCCAATCGGGGATCGCCTCCCTTTTGCAAATCACGACGGCCGGAGCGACGACAGTAGTTCCGATCGGCCAAAATATCTCGCCGGTTGGCATCACTGTCGGGGCAGATGGAAATATCTGGTTCACAGAGGCTGCGCCCGCAGCGAATGCTATCGACTCGGCTTCTGTAGTCGGAGGCGATGTGGTAGGTTTTACTTCGCCAATCACAATCCCCACGTCTAATAGCATGCCGACCGGAATTATCAAGGGTCCTGACAATAACATTTGGTTCACGGAGCTACTTGGAAACAAGATCGGGACCGTGCGTTCTGGCGCGATTACGGAGTATGCCATTCCAAGTTCCAATAGCGGTCCTTTCGGAATCGTCGCCGGGCCAGATGGCAATATCTGGTTTACGGAGCGCAATACCGGGAAGATTGGTAAGATTGCGCCGAACGGCGCAATAACCGAGTACCCGCTGAGTTCGTCGACGGCGGCGCCTCTTGGCATTACTGCGGGTCCGGATGGCGCTTTGTGGTTCGCTGAAGAGGCAGCCTGCAAGATCGGACGCATCACAGTCGGTGGCTCAATTACCGAGTACGCCACTCCGACCCCCAATAGCGGGCCCTACGGTATCACGGTGGGACCCGATGGTGCTTTATGGTTTACCGAAGGGTTGGCGGGTAATATCGGCCGGGCGGGCATACCGATTCCAAATCATGTTCGCGACTTCGCCGGTAACGGCCACTCCGGAGCGGTGCTCTACGATCCCGCCGGCGGCCAGGAATACACCGCGCTCAGCAACGGCAACGGCACATTTACCTATGTCCCCAACCCTTTCTCCCCCGGCTTTACCGCCCTGCCTACCGGCGACTTCAATGGCGACGGTAAGGCGGACCTCATCTTGTACAACTCAGGCACCGCTCTCGCCTACATCGGTTTCGGCAACGGAGATGGCACATTTAATTTCCAATCCTTGTTCTGGAGTCCCGGCTACGACATGGTCCTAACCGGCGATCTCAACGGCGACGGCAAGACCGATGTGATTCTCTATAACAGCACCGTCGGAACCATGTACACCGGCATCAGCAACGGCGACGGCACGTTTACTTATCAGTACGCGCTGATCAGTGCCGGCTTCACCTTCGTGCGGCTGGCCGACTTCACAGGCGACGGCAAGGGCGACCTGTTTCTTTACCGGAAATCGGACGGCTTGGCGTACCTGGGTACCGGCAACGGAATCGGAGGCTTCACATTTCAGCCGCTATTCATCCTCCCCGGCTACAATCTGGGCGATAGCGGCGATCTGAACGGCGATGGCAAACCCGATGTCTTGCTCTACAACGCCACGAATGGCGAGGCGGCGGCGGGTATCAGCAACGGCACGGGAGGGTTCGCGTTCACCCCATTAATCTTCAGCCCCGGATTCACAACGGTGCGTTTAGGCAACTTCACTGGCCACGCCACGGCGGACCTCGTTGTGTACGACAAGAGCAGCGCGTTGGCGTACTTCGGAACCGGCACGGGAACCGGGACATTCAGCTTCCAGTCGCTATTCTGGAGCCCTAGCTATGACAGCGTGATCCCCGAAGACGTGAACGGCGACGGCAAGACGGACGTCATCTTGTACAACAGCACAAGTGGGACCGAGTACACCGGCATCAGCAACGGCGACGGGACCTTCACGTACACATACCAGTATTGGGGCATCGGGAAGGTGCTGGCGCAGTGAACTTCGCGAGCAACATCCTTCCGACGCAACGGGGCTAGCGATTCTTCCGCGCGGGCCCTCGTGGTGTACCCAGTATCCGTTTCCAAGTTGGACTCTCTCTTCTAGCAATTTACCAGCGGGCCCTACGGAGGCGGAACCGCCGATTAATATTTTTTGGGTCTCTTCTGTCAGCGCGGATCTGATCGAGGGCATTGCGCCAGGAGGGTTCACATGGCAAGGACAAGGCTACCTGGGAGCTTATACGATTCAATTTCCTGATTGTGGGGTTTCCAGTTCCTGCACGGCGACTAATCGCGCTCAGCCTCGGTGAAGTAATCCGAGAAGATGTGGTTGATCGCGCGGCGGACGCGCGAAGGATAATGCTCACCTATTATCGAGATGATTCAGATCTGGACGCGGCCGTGGTGTCTTAGAGTCCGAAACGCGAATCAATAGGATCGAGCTGGAAATCGACGGGCTTGCGATCAACTTGCTAGCGCTTCACCAGCCGATGGCAAGCAGTCTTCGATTCATCATTGCGGCTCTTAAGATCAACACCAACCCGGAGCGCATGGGGGATTTGTCGGTCACGATCGCTCACAGTGCGAGGTCGCTCATTGATGCGCCGCCCATGGATTCCATCATCGATATTCCGATGATTGCTGGACTGGTGCAGTCGATGGTGAGGAGGAGCTTGGACGCATTCGTCGCACGCGATGTGGACCTGGCTCTCAGCGTTCTGGCTTCTGACGACGCGGTGGACAACCTCCGTACGGTCTGCTACCACCAGTTGGTTGCCTTCATGGAGAGCGACCGCGAAAACATTCGGCCGCTCGCCGTACCAAAGACAGTACGAGATGGTTCTCTTTGGATGGAAAGAGGGCGGCGCCCATTTCTTCTGCGGAGAACGAAACTTAGGAGACGTTTGGTTCATCGACAAACCACGCGTGAACGATCTGCATCCGACGATGAAGCCGGTGGAGTTGATGGAACGCGCGATTCTGCACAGTAGCAAGAGTGGGGATCTGGTGCTAGACCCCTTTGCCGGATCTGGTTCGACACTGATCGCGTGCCAAAAGACCAGCCGGAGCGGTCGCTTCATCGAACTCGATCCGCACTATGTCGACACCGCAATTTTGCGATGGCAAGCCTTTTCAGGCCAACAAGCGACGTTGTCCTCGACCGGACAATCCTTCGACGACGTAACTCAGGAGCGGGAGGCACCAGTAACAGAGGCTGAGCCGAAAGCGGAATAGCCATCCCACTCATCGTTTTGCAGGGGGATTCCGTCGACCTTCAGGCGGAATCCCTATGACATCGATCTTTACTCCGGCGAAGCCATCCTTACTACACTAGGTATGAGATGGCCCGCAGGTCCCGTGGCCTCATGGATTTGCCCGGCGCTACCCTGGGCGCGCCGGCGCAGTTCGGCGTATCGGCCAACTCCAGGACCAATTGCTGACTCGCTCCAGTTCCCTGCTCCTCGCCCTGCAACCACCGGGCGACGTGTCGAAATAAATGGGCCCCGGTTAGATGAAGCCAAGTCCTCCAACCAAACAGTTCGCGAAAGCGCTCCTGGAGGTTCTTCACCTGGTTCTTAAGCGGATGCTCGATCTAGTTTTCTATTTCTGGGTCAATGTACTCTCTCCCCGTTATGACTGAGGACTCCATGAACGCTGCTATAGTCCGCAATCGCAAGTGCGCAAAGCGGCCTCTTCTCATTTCGAAACATCGGTGAGAAGAAGCCGCTTCGCTACGAGAAAGCCTGCGCGAACCATTTCAGTTCGCTGTGTATCATACCTCCTTAGAGCTCTTGGACTCTGGCCAAACAGCCCCTCAGAAATCCTCCTGAGACGCCGGCGGGTGATCCGGCTCCTCCTCGGCCACCGGCGTACCATGACAGACCTGGCAAGAACCTGATTTCTCTCGCTCAGAACAGTTCTGGTGTATTTCTTCAAGCACATCGAGAAGGTAGCCGCCGGCCTTGCAGCGACGTCCCTGGTCGTTCGGGTTACTCGTAATCCGATACTGTCCGTGTACGAACCCGATCGAATCGCGAAACCAATCCGTGACGACCCGTTCGCCAGGAGCCAGATTCTTCTGGCGCTCCATACTCGCCCCATGCATTACACACCCGATCCCGGAACACGGGGGGTGGCCGCGGGACTTAAGACTCGACTCTAACTTTCGCATTCTAGCTTCCAAACGGCGCAGGTTTGGCATCGGCGGAACCTACGCCGCGTCTAGGAAAAATTCTCTGGACGAACCCGACTCAGGATCTTCGTCTCTCTCGCCCTCCATTGCGTCGAGGCGCTCTTGGAGCTCCTTTAGCCCTTCCATCTCGATAAGCGGCGTTTGGCATCTAGGATGTTCACGACCGTTTCACCCTGCTGTGGAACGATCCGCCCTTTGCTGATCTCCTTCAGAATGGTGTCCTGCATTTTCCCCACTTCCGCGGAAGTGCTGGTGGGCGCTGACTTGAATCGGATGGGGGATTCTCGCAACGCGGGCAAGATGCGCTCCAGGCAGAGACGCATAGCGATCATATCGCCCTTTAGAGCTTCAGCGATGCACTTCCGAATCAACGGTACGAGGTGTTCCCCCAGCAGCGCCAGCGCCGCGGCGGTTGATCTGTTATGGCTGCCCTTGGGGCGCCCTTGGCCGAAGGTGTTTCCTAGTTCGAACGGTCTTCCTCGAGACATAAAATGTCTCCTTTCTGTTTGACATACGGCTTCGTTTACCGGGATTTCCGGAGAAGCGAAACAGGCTCTGCCCCATTGGTGGGCGCCACTGAGATTGCCGAATCTTATCGTCTTGTTCATACTATCGGCCCTAGTTCCTGTCTGTGCTAGACTGGATAATGCACAGACATGCATAAACATGATCTTCAGCGTCGGCCGGCGGCTATCGAAAGTGACTGGTGGCGGTTTAGCTCTTATGAGATACGGGACGGTTGCATCTGTCCAGGAGAGGGACAGAACTCCAATGGTACGACCCTTGGGTTCACTTTGAGCTCATGCGCGGCAAGCCGGTGGCCCTCCAGCCCGGCTACCACAGCCTGGTAACGCTCGTGGACCAGCTAGAATATCTGCCCGGACCAAGGCGCTATCCGGATTGCCTGACTCAGAGATCGCTGGCCGCAATTTTGGAGTGGTGTCAGCAGTATGGCCCTTTGGGTGTGCTGCTCGCTCGTTGGGAATCCATCAGCCTGGCCCCCCAGCAGCAGGGTGTCGGGCGTTGGTCGCAGCAGAGGTATATTAAGGCGTTCGGCCAAATCATACAGGTTCAAACCGCAACGGGCGATGTACAGGACCGAAGGGGGATGGTCTCGATCCACGGGCTTGACGATCTCACGCAAGTCGAAGAATCCGCTAGTAAGAATTGGGGCCGCTTCTTTCCGAGTGTCGAGGTTTCAAAACGCGACGCTTTCCCTTATCCCCAACCATACACAGCTAACTTCTGCCATCTTTACGGAGAACCACTGTCCGATTTCTGCAAGGCGGCCCAACTGCTGGCCGGGGCAATCTCCCACCTCAGCCGCACGCAGCCGGAGATCAACGGGGATCAGAGGTTTGCGCGTGAGCAGGCGCTCGACACGATCAACGTGCTCCGCCCGCCGGTTACATCAGTTCTGGACTTCGAAGACAACGGAACGATAAAGGCACGTCGCGTTGCTCCCACGCTACTTGCGAGTTTCGCCGAGATGTTCGGACAAGATCTGCTCTATGGCCGCCTGACATTGCAGTGTACGTGCTGCGGTAAAGCCTTTGTCTCGAGCGCTTATCAGGCCCAGTACTGCTCGGTGACCTGCCGGCTTCGACGGCAGAAACGACGGCTACGGGCGCAGATGAAACAAGCGAAAGCTCTGCGCGCTCAAGGCCAGAGCCTGCGGCAGATCGCCGCTTTGCTCCACCAGCCCCGGGCCATCGTAAAGGGATGGCTTGGCAGCGCCAAGAGCAAGGCCAAAGCGAACACAGAAAAGCACTGACGTCGCTTTTCTCGTTGTTCGGAGTACCGCCATGCGTGCGACGAATCCGGCGCGGCTGGACGCAACGACCAACGCAAACTTAACGTGAACAAGTTCCGCTCCTAGACGGGTTGAAGATCGAGTCTGCTAACGGCCGAATACCCTCATGCCTGAAAGAGTTAGCCCCCGCCGGCGAAATATACGCCCCCTGTTTTGAAGGTCTCAGGGCCTATGATTTGCGTCATTTGACGTTATTTGACGCTAGGCGTCTCGGAAGAGGCAGCCTCGGCGGCGTAAGAGTGCAGGGGTTCATCGACATTCTTAGATGTCACCGGCCGGATCATCAACCTCAAGACTGCCAAGACGAGTCCCAGCGGAATCGAGACCATGCACCGGTTCCAGATCGCCACCTACCGCCAGCTAACGCCCACCGCCTCGGGCAAGGGTCGGATCGACACCCTTGTCAAAACCAAAACCCCGAAGATTGTTCGGCCTGTCTGCTTACACCCGCACGCTGCCCAGCGGCACAATTCAGAGCGGACCTTACGTTGTCGCCGCAGATGGGGGCTCAGACGTAGGCGCGTTTAAATCGACCGTGAAGATTGGATCGCCGATCCAGATCACAACGCCGCTTGCAGGATTCGTGTTGCTTTACGGCCAACCGATCACAGTCAACTGGACCGGGGGAGATTCCACATCTCTAGTAACGATCTATCTCGTAAGCCACCTTGGCTCCCTGGACCGAGCGATTTCCTATCAGGGTCGTGTCTCCGATGGCACAATCGCGCTCACTCCCATCGATTTCATCATCTCTTCGTTCGGGATTCCGATGGGGCCAGACATGGAGATCGTACTTGAGGTAACTCCGGACCCTTCTCAAATCCCGTCGTTTGCGGCGGCCGGTTTATCTTTGGGCGGTCAGCACACCTGGAAGTATAGCTATCACTTCAAAGGTGTTACCTATTGAAACGAATCAAAAACGGTGTGGTAAGAACAACTCGTCCGCCCGGCCTGACAACGTTCGCGCATTCCCGCCAGCGCCCACGCCTAAATTGCTATTCGCTCCAGTTCGTCAAGCGTTGTATCATCGCTCGTTCGATCGTAGGGCTTGGTTGTCCGCGGTGATTCATGAGCAGCGATCGCCTGCGCGTTTTCAATGGTCAGCCAATGATTTGTCGCTCGCTTTAAGAAGATTGTTTCGAACTTGTACGAGTTGAGAATCATCGCAGCTCAATCATCACTCCTAGCCTCCTCGTGCGTTAATGAATGCCGTAGCCCTTCGAGCGCTGGGCGCGCCGGATCGGTCTCATCACGAGGCCCTTTTTTTAAGTACACGACAAAATGTCGCGTCAGGCTCTCAGGGCGCTGGCGCTCGGCCGACTGAGCCAAGAGTTCAGTGCGTAAGTGGATATTGAAATGCAACGGCTATGGGTGGGCCGAGGAAGGAGTTTTGCTGTTTTGTCCTTTCGAATCGCGAACCGAAGGAAGACGGCGACAGGAGAGCGACGAATCCACAATAAAGGCAATCCGCAAGCCGATTGATCCGGCGGTGGTGCGGGGTTCTTGCCGTCTCCCCCGCTTCATGGTGACCTCCGGGGCCGGTAAAATCGACCGAGTAAGCGACTGGACATCCTGCTGGGCGCGGCGGCCGGCCTTGGCGATCACAAAGCACTCGCAGTCGACCTATGCCTGATCTCTCCTCTTGATGAGCCATTACACTGAAACAAGGAGGGAATCGTGAGCGACGGCCGCGAGGAACGTGAAGAACGCCACAAGCGCATCGAACAGGAACAGCAGGAAGATCGTGAGGACCGCGTCAACCGTGAGGACCCGGATGAATGGAGGCCGGAGCGGCTTGACTCCTAAATTCTACGGCGCCAAGATCGTTTAGGTTTGAGATCTTCTCGAAAGCCACCGGTAGCAATCCCGCCAATACACCGATCGTCAGAAGTACTCTTCATTTTGCTCCCACTCCCGGAGCTGCCATCAAATGTCTTAGTTTGGAAGTCAAACCTTCCAAATCTGCGGATAATTCGTTGAAAACTTTATGTTCCTGATCCGTCGGCGCGTAGGCGCCTTCGGCGTAGCTTGCCAAGGCCGCCAGGCGATTGTTCAATTCCAGGGGGAACACCAGCATTTGGTCGTCGTACCCGGTGAATCGCGGCTCCCATAACTCATGTAGTAGCGCTTCGAACTGCTTCTCGATCCCCGCCGCCGCGCTACTGGTGGTCTTCAGTCGGGCCAGGACTCTGCGGATCTGCGTGATCGCGTCATCCGTCTCTGACAATTTGTCTCGCACGCTCGTTTCGAAGCGAAACTGCTCCAGATATTCAGCGTCGGTCGTCTGAACGCGGGGATCCTTGAGAATTGCGAAACTCTGTTCGTGTACTCCGTCCTCGGATGTGAGCCGTACGCGATACTTTCCGGGCATGGCCAATGGGCCGCGCAAACTCCCTCCGGCGAGATGCACTTGATCCTCCAGTCCATGGGCCTCCGGATATCGCATGTCCCACGCGAACTGATTCATCCCCGCTTCGGCCGGAATCTTATCGAAGGACTTTATGACGCTGCCGGCCTGGTCCAGAAACTCAAGCTTCGCCGCACTCTGTTTCGATGCGAACGAATAGTTGATCAATGCATCCGTCGACGGATTCTGCCCCACCGGACCACCGACACGAATCCCTCGGCGTGTCGGACGGTAAACGTCGCGCGGTTTGTAGAGCGTTGTCGAAATCTGGCCGTGGGCCTGTTCCAGCACCGACAGATCGTCCAGCACCCAGAACGCCCGGCCCTGAGTGGACGCCACCAGGTCGTTGTTCTTGATCGTCAGGTCCGTCACTGGCACAATCGGAAGATTCATTTGCAGCGGCTGCCAGTCCGCGCCGTCATCGAAGGAAATATAAACCCCAAATTCCGTTCCGGCATAAAGTAATCCCTTACGAACCGGATCCTCCCTCACCGTTCGCGTAAAGAAGTGTTCGGGAATGCCGTGTACCAGTAGTTTCCAGGTCTTCCCGAAGTCCGAGGTCTTGTAAATTAAGGGACGGTCATCGTCTAGCTGGTACCGGTTTGCCGCGACATAGGCCGTGCCGGCTGCATGCGGCGATGCCTCGATAATGTTGATCCGCGACCATTCCGGCAGATCCGGCGGCGTCACGTTCTTCCAGCTCTTGGTGCCGTCCGTTGTGATGTAAATCAAGCCATCGTCGGAACCGGTCCATAGGACGTTCTTGTCGACGCGCGATGCCGCGATCGCAAAAATCGTGGAATAGAATTCCTCCAGGCGCCCGCCATTCTCTTTATCTTTGTCGTTCCGCGTCAGGTCCGGACTCACCGTATCCCAGCTCTGCCCTTGGTTGGTCGACCGGAACACGACGTTCGCGCCAGCGTAAATCGTGTCTGGCGCCAACGCCGGAATCACGATGGGATATGTCCATTGGAAGCGGTACTTCATTTCCGCCGCCGTCCGTCCACCTGAATAATCCGGCCAGATGGTAATGTTGCGCGTCTGGCCGGTCGCATGGTCAAACCGCGTCAGCGCTCCGAAATAGCTGCCGCCGTAGGTCACTTCGGGGTTCCTCGGATCCGGTGCCATGTAACCGCTCTCGCCGCCCGCCACCGAATACCAGTCCGCGATCGTGATTCCGCCCCCGTCCGTGCGGCTCGGAATCGACACCGTGGTATTGTCCTGCTGGGACCCGTACACCCGATACGGAAAATGAGTGTCCGCGATCACTTCGTAGAACTGTCCGGTGGGCTGATTATCCAGCGTGCTCCAAGTCGCGCCCCCATTAAAGGTAATGGTCGCGCCGCCATCGTTGGCGTTGACCATGCGCTGATGATCTTTGGGATCGATCCATAAATCGTGATAATCCCCGTGCGGCGCTCGCAAGGTCGAATACGTCTTTCCGCCATCCTTCGATTTGAAGAAGCCCTTTGAGGAAAATGTATAGACCGTGTCCAGTTCCTGCGGATCTGCGAAAATGTGCCCATAATAATACTGCCGTCCGCGCACGCTGAAGTCGTCATTCATCAGCTTCCAGGTCTTGCCCGCGTCGTCCGATTTCCAAACGCCACCGCCGTCTTCGGCCTCGATCGTCGCCCAAACCCGATTCGAATCGACGTTCGATACAGTCAATCCGATTTTCCCCTTATCGCCCTTGGGCAGGTCAGCGGTTAGCTGCGCCCAGTGATCGCCGCCATCGGTCGATTTGTAAATTCCGCTGCCGGGTCCGTTTGTGTCGATTCCCCAGGGATGCCGCAGCACCTGCCAGGTGGATACGTACAGAACGCGCGAATCCCGCGGGTCCATGGCGATATCCACCGCCCCGGTTTTTTCATTCACGTACAGAACTTTCTGCCAGCTCTTCCCGCCGTCCCGCGTGCGAAACAGGCCGCGCTCCGTATTCGAACCCCACGGATGCCCTACCGCCGCCACGTATACGACATTCGGGTCCTTCGGATCGATGCTCACCTTGCCGATCGAGCGCGTGTCCGTCAGCCCGACGTTCTTCCACGTCTTGCCCCCGTCCGTCGACTTGTATACGCCGTCGCCTTGTGAAATATTTCCACGCAAACATGCCTCACCCATCCCCACGTAGAGAATATTGGGATCGGAATCCGCCACCGCGATGGAGCCCACCGAACCGGTCTTGAAATAGTGGTCGGAAATGTTCGTCCAGGTGGTTCCCGCGTCCGTCGTTTTCCAGACGCCCCCGCCCGTCGCGCCCTGATAATAGGTCAACGGATCTGACAGGACCCCCGAGACCGTGGTGACCCGCCCCCCCCGAAACGGACCGATCGACCGCCACCGCATGTTTTTCGTCAGCGCCAGATCCATAGGCTCCGCCGCCGCCGCATTGGCTACCAAGACAACTAAGGCCAAAGCCCGGTTCATTGTAGATACTTCTCCCACCATTCTAGAGTTCGCCGATAGTAGTCCAGGTAATCGTCCTGCGACCCCCGCACGATGCTGTGATCGCCATCCCGGTACAGAACCAGTTCCACCGGACGTTTCAGATACCGCAGCGCGTAAAACATCATCTCGCCCTGCTGCGTCGGAACCGTAATATCCTTTTCGCCATGCATAATAAGCAGCGGCGTATGGACCCGGTCGGCGTTGAAAAACGGCGAATTCGCCAGGTACGACCGTTGTGCCGTCCATGGGCTGCCCACCGCGCGAGCCTGGCCGTTATCGATCGTCCAGATGTCGCGGTCCCGTCCATCCGCCCAGGTACTGAAAAATTCGCTCGGCGGAGCCCGCAGCACCGCGCCCGCGAATATGTCGACATGAGAAATCAGAAACAGCCCGGCGTAGCCTCCAAAACTTCCGCCGTTGATGCCGAACTTGCCGTTCGTGAAGCCCATAGCCCGCGTGGCATTCACCGCCGGCACCACCGACTTCACAAAGGAGTCGCCAGGGTAACCGGCCTTGATCAGGACGTCCGGCTCCAGATAGGCATAGCCGTGCGTGACATGCATCTGCGCTTCGGGGTTAAAGCGATTCTTCTGCGACGACAGTTTCTCATACACGTAGGTCACTACCGGGACCTTGTGCTCCGGCCCCGAACCCGATGGCTTGAACAACAATGCCTCCAGATTATCGCCGTCTTCTGACTGGAATTCGAACATCTGCGGCGCCACGAATTCGAATTTATCGAGTTGCGGATTCAGATGCGTTACCGTGCTTCGCTTGTGCTCCGCCGTATCGTAGACATATGCATCCACGGGATGCGTGGCGCCCATGGCGGTGAAACTAACACGGCGGCCATCGCCCGATGAGGACAACCGCGCCAGGGCCTCATCCGCCGAAAACACCTCCGACCCCGACGTTTCCCCTGCCGCCCATCGATGTACCGTTTCCCGGTACGTCATTGGATCGATCGTCCGGTAGAACAGCGTCTTTCCATCGCCGCTCCAGGTCAGGTCGCCCACCTCGTCAGTCCGATCCGCGCGCGTCAGCTTGTGCGAGTTTCCTGAACGCAAGTCGACCACCAGCACATCCTCATCGGGACGCAGGATCGAATACATGTTCGGATCTTTGGCACCCGTCCCCGGTCTCGCCGCCACAACCGCAAGCCACTGTGATCGCGGCGCCACCATGGGCTGCCGCGTCCCCGCTGGAAATGCTGTCGTGATCATACGGTCGGTCCCGCCGCTTACCGCGCGCGCGTGCAGCCCTCCCGCTTCCGCATAAATCAACTCGCTTCCCTCCGCGGAAAACGCCGTCCACCCCCGGCCTCCCGCAATCTGATGGGCCGCGCCGGATCCATCCAGCGGCAGCACCCAAGTCTCCATTTTTTCGGCGCGAAAATGCCCCAACGTATCCGGCGTCACCGCTCGAAATAAAAGGCTTCGTCCATCCGGAGAAATCGCGATACTTCGAAATGCGAAAGTACTGGGACTCAGCGACTTGGTTTGCCCGCTCGCGACGTCGATCGAAACCAGCTTCCACATCCTCTTGTCGACGAAATAGATGTCCCCTGGCACCACCGCATCCGTGCCCTTAATCACTGTGAAACGGGGCGCCTCGCCCGTCGGCGCCGCCGGCTGCAACGCGGCCACCACCAGCGTCTTGCTATCCGGAGTCCAGTGCAGCGTCAGACCTTCTGCGCCCCAGGTGCTTTTATCTTCGGTGAAATCGTCACCTAATTCCCGTGTCGCTCCGGAAACCGGGTCCCAGATCATCGCTTTGCGGCGGCCGCCCTGCCAGCGCACGAAAGCCAGCTTGCTTCCATCCGGTGACCAGACCGGAGTGTCGGCGTGTACTCCCTCCAGAATCCGCTTGGGAGCCGCCAGACCCCCAGTAGCGGCCACCCACAGAAACGCAGTCGGATGGCGCGCCAGAATGTTGGCTTGATCGGCGCGATCCGCCGTCGCATACGCAACCCACTTTCCATCCGGCGAGATTACCGGCTGGCTTTCGTCCGCGAAGCTCACCACGCCCAGCATGTCCGCCGGACCGAAAGCGGCCCCAGCGAACGCATAGCCCACGCCAAGACCACCGATCAATACAAGCGTTCGGAGCATAAGCTGCCTCCTTGAAGAATTTGCGCGTCAGCCTGGCCAGTCAATCGGCCATGCGTCACCGTGCTATTAGAAACTGTACCGCGCTGTAAATTGGAATTGGCGCCCGGCGGCCGTCGCCGTGGGGCGGCCGAACGTCACCACCGGGTTCTTGATGTCCAAGCCTGAAACAGTGTTAATGCTCGTGACGTTGAAGTGATTCAGGGAATTGAACATTTCCGCGCGCAAGTCGACCCGCTCGTGCTCGCGAATCCGGAACGATCTCATCCGGCTCGAATCGAGGCGTCGATGTTAGGCCGGGTACACTGTGGCGATACTCCGGCGGCGGCTACGAAGTGATGCAGCAACTCGTCCTTGAGGAGCCTCTTCCGGCGGCATTTGAAAGCGATGCCGCGACTGCCCACGACGCGCAAGGACAGCCGATTAAAGGGAAATATCACACCTATCCGGAAATGGCTGCTGCCGGCCTATGGACCACGCCGTCGGAGCTGGCCAAAGTCGTAATGGAACTGCAAACCGGCGGCCATGTGCTCAGGCCAGCCACACAGCGGGAGATGCTAACCAAGATTTTTAGGGGACTACGGACCGGGCCTGAGTCTGGCCGAAACCGAGGGGCAGAAATCCTTCTCCCACGGAGGCTCCAATGCGGGGTTTCAATGCATGATGTTTGGTTATTTAAGCGGCGGCGGCGGAGCCGTCGTGATGACCAACGGTGACCGCGGCGGTGCGCTGGCATCAGAGATCTTAAGAAGCATCCCTGTCGAGTATGGATGGCCGGACTACCGCCAGCAGGAGAAGCAGATCGCGGCTGTCGGCCAGGAAACGCTCCGCTCTTATGCAGGTGTGTATCATTTCCAGAATGGACCGACAATAACAATCATGATCAAAGAGGGGCGTCTTTCGGCGATGCTCCCGCAGCGCGGAGCGGTCGAGCTCCTTCCGGAATCCGCGACCTCGTTTTTCAGCGCGAACGGCGAGATTCCTCCGCTTAGATTCACGCGACAAGCAGATAGCTCCATCGAACTCACTGCCGGCGGAGCGACTGCCAAGCGTCAGTAATGCCCAGTGAAAGGCTTGGCCGCGCCCCGATGTCGCCTGATAATTTCGGGGACGCCGCTTTGTGTGAAGCGCGCGTGGTCGCGCCTGATGGTGTGGCGTTATCGGTAGCTGTTTCTGCACTTCCCGCAACCGGACATCAGACCCGCGCCACCAATCCCAGCTTTGTACGAGTTGCGCGTGATTCGCCAAGAGCCACCCTTCAAAGCGGGAGCTGCCAAGTTTACAGGAGTGCTACAAGAACTCTTGGAGGGACAAACCGGCCGTTCCGTTGTGCTTCAACGGATATACCCATTCCAAGCCGTTATATACTGCACCCATGACGGTGAGGATTCTCACGAGCGGTTCCTACATCATGACGCGAGTGTCGCGGACGGCATATTGGGTTTTCGTTGTTTCGAGCATACTGGCATCAGCTTTCACTGCAACGGCGCAGATCAATCCCGATCTGTATGCGGGCCTCAACTGGCGAAACGTGGGACCTTTCCATGGCGGGCGAATCTCCTCCGTCACCGGTGCCATCGGCCAACCGGGGGTGTTCTATGCCGGCACGCCGCTGGGCGGCATCTGGAAAACCACCAGCGCCGGCGTCACCTGGTTCCCCGTGTTCGACCAGGAGAAGAGCGTCGATAGTATCGGAGCCATTCAGGTCGCTCCCTCCAATCCCGACATCGTGTATGCAGGCGCCGGCGACCCCATTCAGGGCAGCCTCGGCAACGGCATGTGGAAGTCCACCGATGCCGGCAAGACCTGGCAGCACATCGGGCTCGAAGACACGGTGAAGATCACCAGCATCGTTGTCGATCCAGCCGATCCTGCCCTGGTGCTCGTCTCCGCACTCGGCGATGCCACCCGCCACGGCGGCGGTATCTACCGCTCCACCGACGGCGGGCAGACCTGGACCAACGTTCTCAAGTCCGCCGACTACGATGGCGCGCGGGATCTCCAGTACGCATACGACGACCCTAGTGTGATGCTGGCCGCCACGCAGGGAACCGGCGGCGGTCCGGGCGGCGGCGGTGCCGGTCGCGGGGCGAAGAGCAAGCCGCCCCTGGTGTTCAAGTCTACGGATGAGGGCAAGACCTGGACCGAGATCAAGATTCCGCCCTTCTCAGGCCGTGTTTCGGTCGCCGTCGCCATGCACACCAAGGGCCAGCGCATGTACATCGTTGGCAATGCCATCGAACAGGGCTCGGGACTTTACCGCTCCGACGATGGTGGCGCCACATGGAAGCACATGGCCGGGAACGACCTGCGGATCGCCATGCGGATCAGCAACGGCCAGGGCAATTATAGCAGCGGCGTGTTCGTGGACTCGCAGAATCCGGACATTGTGTACACCATGAGCACGGCCATGTACCGCTCTACTGATGGCGGCCTCACCTTTGAGCCTTTCAAGGGCGCGCCCGGCGGTGAAGATTACCACAAACTCTGGATTGACCCCACGAACGGCAACCGAATGCTGGTCGGCGCCGACCAGGGCGCGAGCGTCACGCTGGACAACGGCCGCACCTGGAGTCTCTGGTATACCGAGGTCATTTCGCAGATCTACCACGTCGCGACGGACAGCGCATATCCGTACCACATCATGGGTGCGCAGCAGGACACCGGCGCTGTAATGATCTCAAGCCGCGGCAACTGGGGACAGGTGAACTTCACTGACTGGAGCCCCCTGCCGTCGTCTGAATTCGGCATCGTTAGACCCGATCCTAAAAATCCAAATATCATCTACGGCGTGGGATATGGTCCGGGAGGAGGCGGTAGCGGCCTCATCAAGATTGATATGACCACCGGCCAGTGGGAGAACGTCGCGCCCAACTTCGGAGCCGATCAGGACAAATACCACGCCGTGCGCGATTTCGAGAAGAAATTCGACCTCGCGTTCGATCCCAGCGCTCTCTATGTTGGCTACCAGTGCCTTCTGGTCTCGCGCGACGGCGCCCATTCCTTTACTGCCGCGAGCCCCGATCTGACCACGCCCAAGGGCAAGCCCCAGGTGGCCTGCGGCACTGCGCCGCTGGAGCCGCCATCGCCCCCACAGCCTCCGCAGCCGAACCCGGCGCCGCCGGAAGCACAGGGACAAACGGAGGCGCAAGCAGGGAGGCCGGGCGCCGCACCGGCCCCGCCATCCATCGCCGACTTCACTCTATCCAGGGTCAAACGCGGCGTCATCTGGACGGTCAGCACCAACGGACAGATCTACAACACCATGGATTCCGGAAAAACCTGGACGAATCTCACCGACATCGCCAACGTTCCGCCCCATATCATCTTCAACACCATCGAGGCAGGCCACGACGTCAATACGGCCTTCGTGGCCGCTCGCATTGGAGCCGAGCGCGGCCAAACTTTGCCGCCCGATGTGAACGCCGACGTGCCGCTCATCTGGCGCACCACCGACGCGGGCAAGACCTGGACCAGCATCGTCAACGGCCTACCCAGCGATGAGCGCACCGGAAGCTGGATCAACAATCTGCGAGTAGATCCCGAGCAGCCGGGTTTGCTGTTCGCCGGATCCGAGACCACGGTGTATGTCAGTTTCGATAATGGCGATCACTGGCAGTCGCTGCGCCAGAACCTGCCCAGCACCTCCATCCGCGGCCTGGAGGTCCACATCGATCACCACGAGAACGACCTGGTGATCGCCACCTACGGCCGCGGCTTCTGGGTTCTCGACGACATCACGCCACTGCGCCAGCTCGCGGCCAACGCCCAAGCCATCAGCGCCTCGCCCGTCTATCTCTTCAAACCTGAGGAGGCCATTCGGGCACGCATCAACAGTAACTGGGACCAGCCCTTCTCCATCGAAGTGCCCCATGCGCCCAATGTCCCTTACGGCGCGATCGTGGATTACTACTTCAGCCATGAGCCCAGCGGGCCTATTCAGCTCCAGGTCTTCGATTCGACGGGCAATCTGGTCCGCACCATGTCCAGCACCCTGCCGCCGCCCATCGAGGGAGCAGCGTATCCCCACTACTGGCTGGCCGCTCCCGAGACTCGCATGCTCTCGACGCATGTTGGTCTCAACCGCGTCAACTGGAACCTGCTGTATGACGACCCGCCCGCCCTGCGGCACGACCTCGAGAATCAGATGAACATGGTGGAGGGCTCCACCACTCCGGGCCCGCATGGGCCCCAGGTGATTCCAGGCGTTTATACGCTCAAGCTAACCATTGACGGCAAGGTCTTTACGCGCGAGGTCACCGTCATGAACGATCCGCGCGTTGGCGAAAGTCCCGCGGTCATGGACGCCCTGCGCACCCAGAACAAGCTCACTCTTCTTTCCGTGCAGGGGATGGAGCATAGTTTTGAAGGCCATGAGGAAGTGAATGGAGTGCAGGACCAGCTTTCAACCCTGATGAAGGGGAACCTGCCCGCCGATGTGGCCGAGCAGGCCAAAACGCTTCAGGCCAGTCTGACCAAGATTGGCGGCGTCGTGCCGGCCGCTGGCGGAGGCGGCGGCGGGTTTGGCCGGCGCGCGGCTTCTAATCCCAATGCGCTGCAATCGTTTTTCGAACTGAACAACGCATTCAACACCATGGTCAGCATGGTGCAGGTCGGCCTCGATATAGCGCCGACCCCTGCCCAGGTCGCCACCTGGCAGAAAGACTGCACCGACCTGAGCCATACCACGACTGCCTGGGAGGACGCCCAGAAACAGATCACCGACTTCAATGCGATGTTGGTCAAAAACAACTTGCAGGAGATAAAGGTTTCCCCCACCAAGCTCACCGTTTCGACCTGCAGCTTTATGCCTGAACCGGCAAAGAAGGCAAAGAAGTAACACCACTTGGCTTTCGCCGGGGACGGCGTCGCTTTGCGCCCAAAGTGACGCCTCACGCCCTGGTTCCGGATCAGAGAGCGGGCGGATGATCCGCCACTCGGAGGGTGGCCCGAAGCGACGTTGTAAGAGCTCGGGCGGCGGGACCGATCGCCAACATTATCGGTACTGGCTCCTGCCTTAGTCGTGACGTAGTACGATCATGGGATCCATTCGCGCGGCCCGTAGCGCGGGAACATATCCGGCGAGGGCTGTGACGGTCGTCGGTATCACCGTCGCTCCAGCGAAGGTCGCAAAATCGCGCGCTGCAAGGCCATACATCATCGTTTGGAGGTAGCGCGTGACGCGGTAAGCCGTCGCGACGCCAATCGAGATACCAAAGAGCATGAGCCAGCCGGTTTCGCGGAGAATCATCTGCGTGCGACGGTCCGCGCCGGGGGCTCTTCGGATGCCGATCTCGGGCGTGCGGCTGGCGACAGCATAGGCGCGGGCGCCATACAAGCCGATAGCGGCGAGCAGCAGTGCAAGCGCACCGAAAATACTGGATAACGCCGCGAATAGTCGATCTTGGCTGATCAGGTGATCGATGGTCTGCTCTGCCGTGGCGAGATCGCGCAGTGGTACATTCGGGTCGATCTCAGTGACGGCTTTTGCGGACCGCTCCGGCGACGGTTATGGGATTTCCAGACGTCCTCAGTTCGACGGCGAACCGATCGAAGCTTGCCGGGTTTTGCCGATAGCTGCGGAAAAGGTGGGCGGAATCTCGCGGCGAATCTCGTCATACCTGCCGTCGCGCACAACCCCGATAATTTGATAGTCTCGGGGTTGCGCCTGAAAATGTCTTCCAATAGGTGATTCGTGTGGAAAATAAGCTTGAGCGAGTCTTTCATTGATTACGGCGATCTGAGGACCACCCGCGCAGTCACTCTCTTCGATACCGCGGCCGAGCAGCACCGGCATCCCCATCGTTGCGAAAAAGTGCGCGTTCACTAAACGCGCCCTCACTTCGCTTAGGCACGGCAATCCCCGTGAGCAGAGGTGCAGCTCGCATCGCGCGAAGACCCTGGCGGACGTCCTGCAAGATGCTTTCGAGCCAAATCATTGTAGTCGGCTCCCGCTTATGCCAATTGTTACCCGGCTTCCGCCACCGCATTGTTCGCGACGCAGTTCGTGTTTGATTATACTTGCTACTCTATGCGCATTGTTTTTCTTGTGGCGGTGGCCTTATCGCTGAACGCCGCCGATACCGCAGCGAATAAGTTGTGGACAGAGTTGAAGTCCAAACGGGAACAGTTGCCGAGCGTACATCAAGAGTTTGACGTGATACGAACTTTCAGAACGCCAGGAAGAAGCCAGTCTTCGAAAACGCAAATTATCCTCGATATGGCGGCCTCCAAGTGGCGGGAGAAATCCGTCAGCGGATCGGGCAGTCGCGTCAGAATGTTCGATGGACAACAGCTCTATTATCTGGAAGAGGGCAGTGACGAATTCGTGCGATTGAAGCGTCGTGCCAAGGATCCCGATCCGTTCCTTCTCCTTACCTCGCGATTGAAGCGGATTGGTCGAAGTCTCAGGAACTTGAACGTCGCGCGTGTGGGCTCGGGGAGCACGATCATCAGTGCGCCGTGCTCGAGGTTCGGCTTAAGCCTTGGAGCCGCTCCGACTCCGTAAACCACATCACCAGCATGTTGGAAGGCTCGGCGCGCGTCATGGTCGATCTCGAAACCGGGGTGGTATTGTCCCTCCGCACGAGCGAAGCGATTCAAGGCAAGAGCTCCTATGTAGCGGACGTCGCCTACGGGGTGACCCGTCAGGGCTTCGGTGCCTCGGCGGACGCTCAAATGTTTAAGTTGGCTTCAGATGCCCACGAAGTGAAAGAACTATCGAAGTGGAACGCGGCAAAGATCAAAAAACAGCTTGCTGGAAAGCTTGCGCCCGAATTGACGGTGACAGACATTCAGGGCAAGCCCGTGAACCTGTCGGACTTCAAGGGAAAGACCGTGCTGCTCGATTTCTGGACAACGTGGTGTCCCCCGTGCCGTGCAGACGCTCCGGCTCTGGACAAGCTTTACCGTAAATACGGTGAACAGGACCTCATGATTATCGGTATCTCAGTCAGCGAAGAACGCGCGATCGTCGAGAAATTCTTGAAAGCGCACCCGCATGGTTTCCCTGTCGTGCTCAGCACTGAGAACGAATTGCCCGTCGCCTACCAGATAGGTGTCTTCCCCACGTACATCGTAATCGAGCGCGATGGTACGATCGCATCGGCGGTGGAGGGAGATCAAGGCTTTTCGGATTTGAGAAAACTATTGAAAAAGGCGGGCCTTGAGATCGAATGAGCGGTCGATCCAGATCGAGTTGTCGCAATCATTCCATTCGCCACCAAGTTTGATGTGCTCGCCGAACCGGTCGTTCCCTGCGGTGACGCTGAAGCCCGCAAACATTTCCTCACCTGCGGGCGACGGCGAAGCACTTTACGTTTGACGGGACCTCGGCCGCCATGATCGCGATTCCGGCTAAACTCCGGTCTCTTACGCAATATTGTCGGCAGTGTGAGCTGAGCGGGCACGACCCCAACCCGGCGCGTTCATTTGATGCACCGCAGTGTTCTGAGCCCCCATCGCTTAGAGCGAAGGGGCTATTGAAGAGGAAGGTTGATCGTTTGAATTGTGCTAGATCCGTAGTTCGCCAGCAGCAGAGTTTTTCGGTCTGGGGAGACGATCAGATCGCGAGGAAATTGGCCGGCGGGAATATTGCCGATGACCTGCATTTTAGACCGGTCGATCACGGTGAGCGACTGATCGCCCGATCCGGCCGTGCCGAACCGATTCGAGTTGCCCGCAATCACGCGATCACCGATTACGATGACCGGCACCGGTGCGGTGCCGACCGCGATGCTTCCGATTTGCGCGTGCTCAGGATCGTTCACTAACTTTTCGGTGTCGAATGCGAGGACTGCGTTGCTCTTGCGGGCAGTCACGTAGGCGCGATCGCCTTTGTCCGAGATCGCCATTCGCACGGGATTGCATCCGGCATGTGCCTTTGTCATGATCGACCGTTCCGGATCGGTACGCGCCTTCGCGACATCGATCACGATCACCGCACCTTCTGGACGTTGTCCCGCTTTCGCTTGCGGATTCTCCGAGTCACAAACGGGGGGCCAATTCCAATCAAGCATGGCGCCTTGGCTGGTCGTGTAGAGCCGTTTTTCGTCAGGAGAGAATGTGAGTGCAATCGGCGCCAGGCCGACCGGAATGGTTCCAATGATGGAACGACGCACGACGTCGACCACGGTAATCATGTGCGCACCCTCTTCGCTGATGAAAAGGGTTTTGTCGTCGTGGGTAACGTTCGCGTAGACGCTTCCGGCCGATCTTTCTTCTTTGACGACTGCGATTTCGAGATCTCCTTGCCCGCTGATAAGCCGTTCGACGCTGAGGAAAACGACGCCTTCACCGTTCGAGGCGATCAAAGTCTTGTCATCATGCGTGATCACGATTCCTCGCGGCGCCGGATCGACTCGAACCGTGCGCATCAGTTTCAAATCCGAGCCGGCAAGCCGGATCACCCCGATTCCGGAAGGTTCGCCAGCCGATTGGGGAAGCAGCGCGGCGAAGACCCATTGGCCGTCGTTTGAGATCGCAAGTTTAAAAGGATGGCCCGGCAGCTCGAGCTTCTGGTCAGCTGCCAGCGTGGGAATCAAAACGGCGAAAACGACCAGAAATCGCATGGCCTATTCTGGCACACGCCCCCGTCGATGCCCGGCGGGTTCTCTGACCCGATGTCGCGCATTATTGACCGCAGTCCGGATACGGCCTGGTTTCGCAAGAGCTATGGTTCTTGGTTTCGACGCGACACTGACAGCGATGTGACGCCGCGATTCGCTGACAACTCTGCGGTCATCGTGACGCGAGTGCTCGTGCAGCTTGAGAAGTCCAGCGTTACACTCACCAGCGCGCTGCTTGCCGGAGCCATATTACCCAGAAGCATCGGGAATGAGCCTTGGATTACCGGAGTACACGCGCCCGCCGTTCGACTCCGACAGCGTGACTCTGGTCAGTTGCGCCGCGTTCGCTGCTCCCGGACCGGTATTGCTGACCTTGAAACGCCACGTGCGCGCATTCCTCGGTCCGCTCTTCTGACGTTGCTGAGCTTCAACTTGGTCGGAAGCACCGTGAAATTCGCTGTCACCACCTCGCTCGATTTCACCGTGATCGAGGCGGGATTCACCGTCGTGCCGGCCAGGGTCGGGCTGCCGCTCCAACCGGTAAACGAATAGCCGCTGTTGGGTTTTGCGTTCAGAGTAACGACCGTTCCTTGGATATACGATGAGCCAGCCGGAATCACCATCCCGCTTCCGCTCGGCGATATATTGACGGTCAACGGATAAGTTGGGGGCTGGAGTTCCACCGTGGCTGACCCAATGGTCTTGCCGTCCATCGCGCTGATCGCCTGGATCGTGACCGTTTTCGCCGACCGGATCGAGCTAGGCGCAGTGTAATGGCCGTACTCATTGATCGACCCCAGGCTTCCCTTCGGAAGATTCCAAACGACGTCCGGCCAAGTCGCATTGACCACCCGTGCGCCGAAAATCTGAGTCTCTGAAGGACCGAGAACGGCTATGCTCGGTATCACGTAAACCATGATCGATGGGCTCAGGGTCACCGTCCCCCTCACCACTTGGCTCTTGTCGTCGATATTGACAGCTGTCACGGTCAGGCTCTGTTTCGCGGGAATGGAAGACGGCGCGGTGTACAGTCCCGTGTTATCGATGCTGCCCAAAGCCGGCTCGATCGACCAAGCAATCGGCGGCTTGCCCGACCCCAGCGGCAGAGCCGTGAACCTCCGTTCCTGGCCGGGGTACATCCATATTTGCGGCGGCGAGATTCTCAAGGGAGGATCAATCGTGATGGGAATGGCAGCCGAGAGACTCGCATATGTAATCTGAATCGTATCCTTCCCAAAAGTTGTGGGCGTAACTTCGCCAAAAGCGCCCACAGTGACGACTCCACCGGAAGTGTAAGTCGTGAGCGTCGATCTGGTGAGATTGGTGGTAGTGCCGTCGGCGAACTTGCCAACCACGTTGATGAATCCTTTTTGGCTGATCGTGGGAAAGTGAAAGTTCGAAGGCAAAGCCGCGAGGCTGACTGGAGCATCAGGGCGCTCGACATCGACCGTGATTGGCGCCGATCTTACCATCGGTCCGGACGCAGGGAAGCCAGCCGCTGTGAGTGAGTACAACCCCGGCTGTGTGTTGACGGGAATCTGAACCAGGAATCGATACGGCGGCGAGGAAAGAGTCGCGCTGGGACCGATCGAGTTGCTTTCGAGGATCATCACGGCGCGAAAAGTTTCTGACGTGGTCACGGCAAGCGTTATGGTTTGCCCAGGATTCACCCTGGTCCCATCCGCCGGCGAATTGATCTGAAGCGGCTGGGCCGCGAGTCCACCCGCAATCGCAAAGAGGATGATCCAGATTCGTGTCACGACCGTTTCACTTGGCGACGACATCGACCAGCATTTCCGTTCTGGCGGTTTCCGTTTCCGCCTCCACCGCGATCTCAATAACATATCTTCCGGGCTTGGTATTCGCCAGGACCTCAACGGTAGCGTGCGCCTGCACGTAGTCAGCCCGCCGTGTCGGCAAGTCAAGTCTGGCCGTTAACCCCTTTGGGACATTGTCGAGTCTGAACTTGACCTCTTCTCGTGCGTTCTGTACTCCCAAGGGCACAGTAACCGATCCACCTGCCGCGATTCGGATCGGGTTCACCACCTGGATCGGAAAGGATGCCAGTGCAGGCTGGTATTGTGCCGGATCGACCGCGAGGTTCTGACAGTCTACGCGCGCCTGATTGGGTCCGCATTGAATGCCGCCGACGAAAGACCAGTCGTGCTTATCTGGCGCGGCGGCGAGCGGGCCGTCGAAGATGAAACTGAGGGCGGACCGTCCGGCGGGAAGCGACCCAAAATAACGGACGTCAGGCCGACTCCCAGGTTGGCTTCTCAGGGTTCCGCTCCAGGAACATTGGCCTCCTGCAGTCGTGACTCCCCACCGCACCTCAGCGAATCGAAACCGCCCCGAAGTTGCCCGCTGGATCCCTTGGAGGCTGACCGCGTCATCGCCGAACACCATTCCCGGATACCACTGCTCGCGTTTCAAAGCCGCGGTCCGCGCCTGTATATCTGTGTTCGGAACCTTGACCGTATATCCGACATCGCCGTAGACAAGCGACAAATCTCCGACCACGAGAGGACCGTCTCGAAGCTGGCTCCAGAGCGAGTCGGAGCGAAAAGAGAGGGTCAGGCTTTGGCGCCCACGCGCCAACTTGTTTGACGAGCTTTTCGCCTCATAAAGCCTGAAAGTGTGCCCGCCGCTTGTGAACGTAAACCCCATCCTGTAAGTGCCCGGGTAAGCTACGTCCAATTCAGCGGTAACGTCCAGACGGTCGATCTCCCGTCCCCGTCTTCATCGATTGGATGAGCGGCCAGGGAAACTAGTCGCGCGACAATCGGGTACACGATCATAAAGGAATCCGTCAACAGAATCTCTTCGGTGAATGGAGTTCCTTGCGCCGTCTCGCCGGAAACGCGCAGCGACGCGCGAGCCATGCCGGCGTCTTTGATCGCTACGACACCATGCCACGCCCCATCCGATTGGCGCGCCATCTGGATGGGGACGATTTCGACTGACCCCGGATCGGCAAAGCGCATCCCGGTATTAGTCACGGCCAGGGGAGCCTGGGTTTGAATGCGTGCAGTAAATTCCGGTGTTTTGCTTCCGATATTGACCGGAAGCTTAGCCACCACCGGGAGCTTGTCTCCCGCGTAGCAGTTGAACGGCAAGTGCTGGACCTCAAGTTTCACCTGGCCCGGCCGAGCCTTCAGAAGCTCCGGCTGCTCGGTGAACTTCTTTCCTGTCGCCCGCGCGAGTTCTTCGAACGGGCCGAATCTGACCACGGCGATCGCCTTAGGTTTGTGCGCTTCCACATGGATCAAATAGTGGCCCTTAGAGGTGTTCGAAAGCTGAATGATTTGATGGGGGCCATCGATTGGGATATCCCAGAGCGATGTAAACCCTTCGTCTATTTTCTTGGGATATTGCTCCTCGAAAGTCCTCAGAGTATATTCGGGATGGTCACCGGAGCCGATGTCGAGCACCCGGCCGCCCGGCAACTTGAAAGTCAACTTTTCGGCAGGAGCGGTCGTCGCGATCTCAAACCAGGCATTGGCCTCTTTCGCAAAATCGGACGCCACGTCAATCGGGATGTCGGCGGAACCATGGACCTGTGCGGCCCGGATCTGAACGTGCGGGGCGGATCTGATTTCTTCGGCATATTCCGCCAGCCGAGAAACAAATCGAACATCCGCCCGGGCTACACGCCTCAGATCCGGGGCAACAAACTCCAGCGCGTAGTTTCCGGCTAGATCCGCCCTTGTAAACACCATTCGGACAGTGTGAGCGGTGTCCTCGCCTAGCGGCACTAAATCGATCTCATCAGACCAGTCGAATCCGATCTCCTTGGCGTTCCCGGCGTTGATTCTACGACCATCCGGGGTAATGATATCGATGTTAATTTTTTGGCTCGTCAACCTCAATTCAATGCGGTCGCCGGGAGCGGGCGGCTCAGTCAGGGTGAGCACGGTCCGCTGCGTGGCGCGCCCTAGCTCGAAGTTGATGCCCGCGGGCGCGGTGAGTAACTGAGCGTTTAGCGGAACGCAACGGATCCCGGCGAAGACCGCGACCACCGCGAGGCTCGTAGAGCGGGTGGAAAAATTCAACGCCACATCTTGTCATCGTCAGCCTAGGGCAATTTCATCAGGTGGCCGAGTTCTTTCGACAGAATCCCGCCCACCGTTTCATCTACCGTAACCGGGAAACAATACCGTCGAGATGTAAAATGCGCGTAGTTCGGTGCATAAATGGTACAATTCCTCGCTGGTCGTTCTCAAATATAAGATCTCGAATCTTCCGCGTGCGACCCTCGAGGGGCATTTTTTGTTGAATTTAAACAGGCCTTGGCTGCCTCGCGTCCCATTCGTGTTTACCGGTTTTCTGCTGGCCGCATGGGCTCAGGCTCAGGCACCGAGTTCGGTTACACTTACGCCCTCGCCGAGCCCCGCCAATTATAGCCAGCCCGTGACGCTCACCGCCGCGGTCACGGCGGGCGCGACCGGAAAAGTGACTTTTTACGACGGAACCACCGTGCTCGGAACCAGCACGATTGCAGCAGGCGTCGCTACTTTTGAGACGCGGTTTTTGCGGTCCGGAACGCGAGCCTTGCGGGCATATTATCTGGGCAACGGAAGCTTTCGCCCGAGCAGTTCTGGCGTGGTTCAAGAATCCGTCGTAGCGGCGACCTCGCTCGGCTTCAAACCAACCGTCAGCTATGCGTATGGATCGTCTGCGACGGCCGTAGCGGTAGGGGATTTCAACGGAGATGGAAAGCTCGATTGCCTGCTGGCCGAAAACGAATTGGATATTCTACTGGGAAATGGGGATGGGACTTTTCAATCGCCAGTGCTGGTTTCCACGGATGCGCCGTCAACGATCGTGACGGCGGACTTCAACGGCGACGGGATCACCGACTTGGTCATCGCTAGTGTGAGCAGCAACGGAACGAGAGTGCTTATCGGTAAGGGAGACGGCACATTTCAGCCCGCCAGCCAGCTGGTCGCATTAAATTCCAATGGATTGGCGGTGGCGGATTTCAACGGAGACGGAAACGCTGATGTCGTCGTTTCGACGGCGGTCGGCCTCAGCATATTCGTTGGCAACGGCGACGGGACGTTTCAGGCGGCTAAGAAGATCGTCATCCCGTTCCTGCTCAGTGCGGTTGCGGCAACAGACTTCAACGGAGACGGCATCCCCGATTTGATCTGCGCAACCTCCTTCCAGGGCGTTATCTTCATGCTAAAAGGGAACGGGGATGGAACTTTTCAAACGAGCACCCTTGATGAAGGATTTGAAATTGGCTCCCTCGCCTTGGTCGATTTGAATGGCGACGGGAAGGTCGATTTGGTGGCGGGCGCGAGTAACGGAGCCTTCGTCTCCTTGTGGCTGGGGAATGGAGACGGCACGTTCCAGGCTTCACAACTATTAGAAAGTATTAACGGACTTACTGAGCCGGCGGTTGCTTCGATCGCGGTGGCGGATTTCAATGGTGATGGGATCGACGACATCGCCTTTCCCTTGTCTGGGTTCGCCGGAACGGTGGTCGTTTTCGGAAGCCGAAGCGGGACCTTCTCATACGGCGGCGCTACTCTCCCGATCCCGGTTGCCCTTGCGGTTGGCGATTTCAACGGCGACGGGAGGGCGGATATCGTCTCGGCCAACGGTTCGGCCCAGAACTTCTCTGTCGTGCTCGGCGGCGCGATGCCCGATCTTTCCGTAGCTCTTACGCACAGCACAGGGTTCACCCAAGGACAGGCCGCGCAAGCTACCGGATCACGGTGACCAACGTGGGACAGGTCGGCAGTTCGGGCGCAGCGGAGCTGGTGGACACTCTGCCGGCGGCTCTCACGGCAATAGGCATTGCCGGCAACGGGTGGACGTGTACCCTGGCGACTCTGACTTGCACACGGTCGGATTCGCTCGCCGTGGGCGCCAGCTTTCCGGCGATCACAATCACGGTAAACATTCCCGGAAGTTTGACCGGTAACGTCACGGACTCCGCCACGGTTCGTGTATCAATCCAATGCTCGATCCCTTGCATAAGTACGTGCCGGATTCTTTGAGGCGGGCCACATCGATTTGAAGGCGGACTTCCCTGAACTCGTCGACCGGCAGATTCGATTGGTCGGGAGAAACAAGTGAGTGTTTTCCCTTCGGTATGGAATCAACGAGGATGTCAGCTAGAATGCTGCAGTTCGTCCCGTGTGCAAGTTGCAGATCCCACGTCGCTCACAATTCCGATTTTGCCGCACTTACCAGGTGCTTCGTCCGATAAAGCTCGTTGCCGTTGGGTCGCGGGAGGGCCCGATAGAGCTACGAAGCGAGGCAACGCCGTCCGGGAAATTCCCAGGGGCGGCAGCTTACTGGATGGCAAGAGCCGATTATCGATGATTGTTGACTTGGTGGATTCATGGGGACCAAGTCTCTTTGCAGCAAGCGACAAACGAGCAGGCCTCAATCTGCCTGGATTATCGATATCTCGAAGGACAGGGCGTCTTTCTAAAACAATCGACAAGAACGACAAGCCCCGCCCCTTTTTGCGCTCGCTTCCTTGAGTTGTATGGGTGACCGGACGAAGAGGTTTAGCTGCCGGACTGCTTCTTCGGGCCCATGCAGCAGGCAGGCGGCTTGATCAGCGGCTCAGCCGGACGAGTCGCAGGCCTCCAGGCGCTCCGCGTAGTGGTTACAGCCGCGCTGAGCACCGGTACGATCGCGCTCGCCATTACGAATGATCGCATAGCAGGAACGGCGTAGCCCGCCATGCCTAATAGGCTCTGTACGAAACGGCGCCTGTCCGCGGGTATCTTGGCGAGAACTGCTTCAACGGGCTTATCCATGTTCTACCGTCCTCCTAAGAACTCCGGATCGCAATAGCATACTCTAGCGTCTCGACCGGGCCCCTGTCAAGACAGGCTCCAACATTGTCGATCTTTCCTGTACTCGATTGACAGCCGGACCGGTGGAACCTTATAGTGATCCTCGATGACGAGCGAAGCAGCTGATGTGTTTCCACGCAGGGCAGACGGGCTCGAAATTCACCTGGTGGACGATCAGTGCGTGGTTTACGACACGGCATCGGACCGGATCCATTATCTGAATCCCACCGCGGCCCTGGTGTTCGAATTTTGCGACGGGAATCACGCGCCGCGGGAGATTGCGGCGTTTTTGCAAGAGGCGTACGGATTGCCCGCGGCTCCGCTCGACGAAGTCAGCGGATGCCTCCGAAGTCTAGCGGAAATGGAGATCGTCCGTTAAGCCTAATCGTCGAACTCGCGCGATTCTTCGAGCAGAATGGTCGACTGGGTTGCAATCACCGGCCAGGTGAGAAACGACGCGGCGCCCAGGTTCGAGTTGTAAAATTTATCAATGGCGGAGTGCGTGCGAATCCAGAGGGCGGCGTCCACCGCGTTATCCGGGACAGCGTCGAGAATCGTGTCGTAAACCGTGTGGTGATACGCGATCGCGTGGGTGCAGGAGATCCAGCCAGGAATCAGAAGATGCTCGCATCCGGCACGCTCTGGAGGGATTTTTCGGAGCGATATCCGCCCAGATACAGGAGTTTCCAGGCGCGGCCTTCCAGTTCTTTAAGGCTCATGCTGAGGACTTCGGCCGCATCGGGCGAAAAGCGGGCGTCGTCCTCGAACACCAGCACGGTCTTGAAGTGCTGCCGTTTAGCTTCGGCGATGATCCGGCGATGCGAGAGTGCGCAGCCCACGTGATGATTCAGGGGAGTTTCGGCGGCGGAAAAACGGCGCACCGCGCGCGCGATCCCCAGCTTTCGGAATCGCGCCTGCATCCGTCGCCATCGATCTGTGCTTTTGTCGAGGTTGATGCAATGGATTGCATCGAAAAAGTGAAAAGGACCGGCCACTTCGGCTTGAGCCGCTCGCACCATTGCGGTTGCTTTTTTCCCTACGAACTCCCGAAAGTGATCGATCACCGGCGTCGGATCCATGCCGAGTTCGTCGTAAATCAGCAGGTAATTGCGGATGCGGTCCGCCCAATCCGGTCGATAGGGGATGCCCAGCGGCCGCTCGAAGCGATGCATCCAGCGCAGGAAAGGCAGGCACAGCGTGCGTCCACCCGTGCGACGGATCTTCTCGTGCAACATCCTCTCTCCCCCGCCGAATCCCGAAGGTGCGGGCTTGTAAACCGGGCCAACTCTCGTGCCGGCAGGCGAACACGCCGAGGCCCTGCATGCCGATTTCAAACGGCGCCGCGTCAACTTCTTTCCCGCGCTCGTCCATTCCCCAACACCCGTACATTCCTTCCGACCAGACCGGCTCGAAGTGCGTGGCCAGGGGTTCGAACGCGTCGGAGATCAACGGACCTTGCAGGAGGTCGCCAGTTTCGCGATTTCGCCGCAGTAATCGATCAAGCCTGCCAGCGCGCCGGCGGGAAAGAAAACGTGGCTGTCGATGCACAGCACGAATTCGCCCGACGCTTCTCGAAATACCAGGTCGCGCAGCGCGGTTCCCGGCGCGACCGCAAAGGAATGTAGCGGAAATTCGCCGCGAAATGCTCGAGCTGTTTTAACGCTTTCGCGCAAGGCCCGCCCGGATCGTTGTCGATGACCAGAAACTCCACGTCATCGAGAATCTCGGGATGATACATCCGGATCGCTTGGATGGTGAAGTAGCAGCCGTCATAATCGTTATGCGTGGCCATGCCGATGGTGAGAAATTTCGGCTCGCCGCGAGGCGTTTCCGGCAGCACGAGCGGACCGGCTTCGAGCGAACTCTCCAGTACTTCCCGGCTACGTCGAAACAAATGCGACGACGGATCCACCTGTTCCAGAATCCGCAGAAACGCGGCCATTGAGCGAATCCAGCGTGCGGCGCTTGGCCGGAGCCGGATCGTCGACCGGCGGCGCGGCCGGATCGAGCCATCGTTCAAGGTGTCCGTAGAAATCCGGCAGTCCGCAGAATCTTACGGGAAGCCACTCTTCAGCGGGAATCCAGGATTGAATCGCCACAAACGGTCCTTCGCGAACCAGCGGGCTGTTGGCGAAGTGAAGGCGATCGTAGAATCGCTGTGACTTATAACAAGCCGTCGGCTGCCAGACGGACTTATCCAAAGAGAGCACGGCATTCGATTCGCCACAGGTGTGAATTTCCTCGAACGATCCCGTCATTTCGAGGAATTGGAAATACAAACTATATTCCGTCCAACCCGGGCATTCCGCCAGCACTGAAACGAAATCGCGTTAGTGCCGAGCCTCAATATGATTGAGCATTTCGATCACGCCGCGCTTTTCAAGACGACTGGAGTTTCGCTGAAGAACCGCTCTGCTCGCGTGGCGGGGCGCTTATACCCCAGGGGTACTGCGAAACCTCGTAATACCGCTTTTTCACGTCGAGTTCCTGGCTCGCGAAATCGGCGCTGTACAGACGCTGGTAATCACTAGCGGTTTCGACCCCCGCCACCGCTCTCGGCCGTCCGGAAACAGATCGGCGAGCCCCGCGGGGCGAATCTGCACGATGTCGCTGTCGAGCGTGAGGTAGAAGCTGGTCTCGCAGATCCTCGGCGAAGCCCAGTTTGAGGATCTGCTGGATTTGCCAGCCACTCAGTCTCGCCAATACAGCGCGGTCCAGGCCGCACCTCTCGAAGAATACGCTTTCGCTAACGACGGAGACGCGCCGGGCCTCGGTCACTTCGGCGATTTCGCGGTCAATCGCGCTCCGGTCCCGGTCGGGCGCGACGATCAACAGAGTTTCGAGCACGGCCGGGTCGAATCCATTGAGAAGTGACTTCAACATGAATCGGAATCTCAGCCGCGCGTGTAAGTTGACACATTCGCGCCAGGGCGAGTCGCCTTTTACTTTTTCGGTGAGTGCAACGGGTGCCAGAATATTTATTTTTTGCATGACGGAACAGCCTTCCATTCCCGAATCACTTGCGGCGCGCCAGCACAATCTGTTCGTCATCCAGCAGCATGTTCATGGCTTTCTCCAGCGAGACGCCAGGAAAGCTGGTAATCGACCTGCGCCTGAAGTTCCCGGGTCCGGGCCTCCGCCACGCTCTTTTTGATCGCGCAGGATGTCGAGCCTCTGCGAATCGTCCGGATTGGGCGGCTGGCCTGCCAGCCGCTCCTCAGCGAACTTGCGTGACGCACCCGCCGCCTCCACGTCCCTCCGGCGCGCAGCGATCGACTCCCAGGCGTTGCGCACATCCACCAGAATGTCCTCCTGCGTGGCACGCAGTTGCGTTTCCAGCTTTCGCGTCCCGATCAACGCGTTGACGAGCTGCGATTTCGCGGCCGAGTTGCGTAGCGGAAGCTTAATATCGAGACCGGCGGCCAGACTCGGGTGCTGAAACACGAGCGCCTGCCGGTACGACGTCCCGAGTCCTCCCGATGGGGGAACCGCCGAACCCGCCGGAACATCCATAACCGTGCCCGCGTCGCCGGTCGAGAGTGCCTCCAGGCGAAGGTTCACACTCGGCTTGGTCTCTTGCCGGTCGAAACGGACCTCCGCGTCGGACTGCTTGATCTGCAGCCGGAGCTGCTCCAGCTCTGGACGGCGATCGAAAGCCGTCTTCACGGCCTCGTTCAGATTGAGCGCGGGATCTCTGAAATCGGGCCGATCGGACGTGATCAGGCCTTCACTCCAAACCGGGTCCATAACTGACGCGGCCAAGAGGCGTCTCAGTGCGTTGCCGGCTTGAATAATCTGCACCGACGCTTGCGCGACGCTCTGATCGTGAGACGCAACTTCGGCGCGCTGCGACAGCAGCGTACCATTATCGTGTCCGTCCTGGTTCTGCTTCCGGGTCTGCTCATACTCCGCCACGGCGACATCCCAGCTCTTGCGCTGCGTCTCATAATTCGCGATCGCCAGCGCCAGCCTCCAGTAGGTTTTTATCACCTGCTCGATCACGCTCGAAACTCGCTGGCGGAACTGGCTGTCATCCATCTGCTCACTCAGCTGCGCCACCATGCCACAGAGGTAACCTCGTTTGTAATCCGAATCCTTGTCCACCTCCTCGGCAAACTTCCCCGTGCCGATGAGCTTGTTGTTTTCCGTCAGATAAGGCCGCTGTAACTCTCCTCCCATTGCACCCCTGACGAACTTCCAGCCTCGTTCAGTCAGGAACCGGTGATCAGCGCCGGCAACTATCTCAGTGCCATCCTCCAGGGAGACTCGGTACGCCGGCTTGATGACACTCCAATGTGCGAGCACCTTAGTTTTGACGTAACGCCTGTACGCGCCCTTCCGCGTCGTGCCGTAAATCTCGCTTCCGACGTTCACCTTCGCGATGGGTCTGACGCTTCCATCCCCCATCAGTATTGGCGTATCACCCCGGACGCAGTAAATACACGAAATCAATTTTACCAATCATGGCTTGCAGTTCCACAGGCTGGAATACAAATTCAAATCAGAAGAGGAAGAAATAAAAGAAAAAGGGAGTAAGGGCAAAGAAGAAGAGGATGAAGAAGCCGAAGTCCCGAAATATTTCCGGGTTAACCTGAACTGGGAAGGAGCAAACCCAAAGCCCCGCTTAGAAGCTGAAAA
>CAVPKR010000164.1:0-25229 GCA_963705675.1 Terriglobia bacterium | reverse complement strand
ACGACGACACCTGGGAGCCTATGGGCAACATCGCCCACTGCACGCCAGCCTTGATCGCAGCCTTGCCCCGTCGTACTACGTCCGCCATTCTGCAGCGCGACCAAGAGCATGAGCAGCGTAGAGCGCTGGTTCGTCAGCTCAATCGTCTCGAGCAGAAGATCGACACGTCTGCTCTTGTTCACGACCTGATGCGGCAGCAAATCAGCGCACAGGAGAAGAAGATCAGCAAGCTGACTGCAGAGGCCGCGGCTCTACCTGACCAGCTCACGTGTATCACCTGTTTGAGTGCTCCGCGAAATGCCATCTTTCAGCCGTGCGTGCATCTCGTCATGTGCTTCGAGTGCTCTACGAAGATGGCTCAAGCCCTGTGTCCTCTCTGCCGAAAGCCGGTCAAAGTGCAGCCAGTATTCACCAACTGATTATGAGAACGTGAACACTGTATGTTCTACTTTGCCATGCTGCGATGATCCTTCTACGTGCTGAGCATTTGCGTAGCTGTTGCCACTGCTACCAATTGCGTATTTTCAGAATTCACGTGCACCTTTGAAATGGAGTTTTTGATGTATTCGACTTGCAAAATTCAATTTCTCAAAAGCAATCTCAACGTATTCGACTTGCAAAATTCAATTTCTCAAAACCAATCTCAACGTACGTACAAGCAAGTGAGTGGGGAAAACGCAAAGACATGAAGTTCGTATCGTCTGAGCAAAAGGCACTAGCTCTTGGCGCATTTGCATGGTTTTGGTCGGCCGCATTCTTCACAAGGAGGAGACACATCGTTACTGACGGCGTGTGGACTGCAGTCGCACGGTTGTAGCTGACCGCACTCAGAGCAGGTGTGATTCATCGCGGCGTACAAAGCATCGAATTCTTGATCCAATGCGTCCTCGCTTGAAGGCGCTTTGGCATCCTTGGAATCAGCAGAGTCAGCCGCCGTTCGTCGTATGGTTGAGTCGTCGAAGTCATCGCTCATGTCCATTGGCACGCCGTCGTCAATGTCCATGTCACTTACGCCAGTCTTGGCGTCTTGCTTCTTTTGCGCGAGACGTGCAGCCAGTGTGTCCTGCATGCCTGTACTGTGGAAGGTTAGGTACGCGTCGAGGTCAAAGGGCCATCACCTTTGCAACGCGGCGTCTGTCACCGTGGTTCTTGCCGTATCGAGTAACGCCGAGCATGATTTGATGATTTCTGCGAACGAGATGGGAGTGCACTTTGCGATCGGTACGGCAATCAGGATTCGAAGAATCTGCTGACCGATAGTTTTGAGGCATGCGATGTGCTTGAGCTTCGCAATTTCAGCAGCAAAGCGCGTGCGAAGTTCAGGCCAGATCACCGCGCGGAGGAGACTGAGTTGCAACTGATCGCTGAGGAGAGCTGCAACTGCAATCGCGTCGTTGGCATTGGAGGGAAGCGCTGGCACACCATTTTCAAGCAATTGCAGCTCTGCGCGAGCTTGGAGCAGCAGAGATTTGTGTTTGCAATCATCGGAAATGTCAGCGTACACCGATTTGATGACCACAAGCCATCCAGAGAGGTGAGGCGTTTGCATGGACAGCAAGTGCGCGGATAGACTGCGAACAAAGGACAAGTGCGATAGGTACACGGGGAATAGTTGCATTGCGCGATAGATTCGCAGCGCTTTCAGCAAGTACTGCACGTTCAGATCGTGAATCTGCTTGACGACATCTGCTTTGCGTGGTGTGGCATCAGCAACGCAGAACGTGTCTGGGATGCCCGACGCGAATGTACAAGAGATGAAAACAGTCATGAAGTGCAGAGCTTGTCCAGCAGCATCAACACATTGCACCAGGGCAACAGCAAAGCGAGATGCTTGCAGTTGATTGATGCAAGCTTGCAGCTCAGAGGACGTATGCCCGGCTTCGAGATCTGTCCTAGCTGTTGCGAGTGAATGCAGAATGGGCGTTTGCGAATTGCGCAGAAGCATCAATTGCGGAATTGTGATGGAGGTCGGTGACGCGGAATCGGACAGTGGTGGGCCAGCAGCGTCGTTCTTCAGCTGCGAAATTTCCGGCAAAGTTTTGAGATCGCTCTCCAGGATAGCAGGAGCATGCGAGGCGAGGATGTTGGCGAAGTAAACAGCAAGCAGACTGAGGCGTTTTGCTGATGCATCGTCCTGCTTCACGGGAGCTGTTTTGAAACGTTGGCAGCTGGCACAGAGTCAGAACAAGAGACTAAAGCGGCCGCCGAGCCACGCTCCAGCAGCGAATCCGCAGAAGATGCCGAGTGCTTGCAGGCTGCGAAGGCGGAGTCGGATGAGGAGCACTGGGAACGGATGTTTGGCTGGCTTCGGCTCGCGTTGGGGTGAAATTCAACGAAGTCTATCCAGAAGGGCGAGTCCGCCAAGAAGAACGCACAGCGGAATCCAGAAGTGGACGTCAGTCGCGATGGCGCGAAGAAGGTTTCGGAAATCGGTGCTACCAGCAGTTGGCCTTCGGCGCCCTCGTAAAAAACGGTACCACTGAACATCAGGCACACCGGGATCTCTCCATCCGCCAAGCCGTTGAAATATTTCGTGGTTGCCACGCTGAAATCGAAGGTACAGGGGACTTGAAGATCCACCGTCGCGACGCCGGCGAACTGCGGCACCACGACGCTCGCGTTGACCCAGAGCAGATTACGTAACGTTTGCCCCCAGCGCTCCGGCTCGCCGAACAGATCGCGAAGATGCTCCTGTTCCACGGCGTTATATTTCCTGCGAGCCACCTCGATCTGGATCTGGCAGCGGAGCACTACCGTATGAATTTTCTCAACCGGATCGGAGTTCGCCACCCGCAGTCGGAATGCGAGCGTCGGAGATGCCGCGAACGGTACGACGTCCACCGTCTCCACCGTGATGTTGAGATCAGGCACAGGAAGACCTGGCTTTCAACTCCGAAAAGAAATGTCCGATTTCGCGCCAGACCTCCGTCCCTCCCGAAAGCCCTTGCCAACGGCTTCGGATCAAGCCGACCAGCTTGAAGCACTCGTCAACCGGTACCAGATAGTATTCGGGATTGGTGAAGCCACGCGCGTGCCCGATACGATTCACCAGCAAAGCCTCGACATCAGCTTCCATATCCTGAAGCGCCGGATTTTCGAGAACAATCTCATCCCAGGTATCGAAGGACAGCAACGATTCCGTCGCGCCCGCCGGGCTCGGATATAAGGCAATCACACGACCTTGCGGCGTGCTGTGGAAGAAAAATGCCATGTTGATCGGCATCATCAGGCCATCCCACTGACTATCCGTCATGTGAAAATCCGTCAGCGCGCGAATCCGCCGTGGAATCCGTTTGAATTTGGTCTGGACCTGGCTGCTGAACAGAATCGCGCAAGCGTCGCACGCACAGATCAGCTTGCGCGAGGCTGGATCCAACAAATGCTGACGGTTCCCGAACCAATTCCAAACTGCACAGCTCACAATGCTCAGCCGTCGAGGGACGGCGCACGAATCGCCGCAATACATCGAACGAGTTGACGGTTTGCCCGGCCTCGCTCACAGCCCGCCCTTCACCGCCATCAGCATTTCGATCGGCACGAAGCTATGTTTCTCTTCCGGTCCTTCAACGACTAACGCCGTCAGGTCCGGAGCCGCCTGATAGATGGCCTCTTCCAGTGTTTCCTTCAAATTAGAGCCGCAGCCTTGGCCGTTCGAATGGAGCCTGATTCTCACGGCGCCATCCTGGACGCTTAGCAACTCAATCTCGCCATTGTGGAGCCGTCCACGGGAACGAACCCTGTCCACCGCTTGACCAACGCGATCTTCAAGCTTCAGCGGGTGAAGACCGTATAGAACCAAGAGGCTGCCAATAAGATCATCGGCGCCCAGCTTTTCGACCATTCCTTCGCCGCCGCTGGCGCGAATGAGCTCCAGCACCCGCTCGAAGCCGGCGCTATTCAGGTTCATCACCAGCTCGACCAGTTCCTGCACGGTGGCTCTCAAACTAGGGTCGGCGGCCGATTCGATTTTGTGCAGTAACTCCTCGATCGACCCGAGACGCTGCTGAAGTTCAGAATTTGCGGACATTTTATCGATCCACGCCAAACATCGGAGAATGGCTGGTATCGAGAATCCTTCCTCCCCCGTCGTACATGTGCACACCGCAGGGAAGGCAAGGATCGAAACTGCGCACCGCGCGCATGATGTCGATGCCCTTGAACTTGTCGCGCCCGTTCTCTTCGAAGATGGGCGTGTTCTGCACGGCGTCTTCGTATGGACCGGGCGTGCCGTAGGAATCGCGAGGATTGGCGTTCCACGGCGTCGGCGGATAGGGATGATAGTTGGCAATCTTCCCGTTCTCTGATCACCACGTGATGCGAAAGCACGCCGCGCACGGCCTCGTGAAATCCGCAGCCGATGGCTTCGTCCGGCACCTTGAAGTCGCGTCCACATCTTGGTTCTTCCGGCATGCAGTTCTTCCAGCGCCTTTTCGGCAAAATGCAGCGCGGCCGCCGCGGCGTAAGCCTGGAAATATGTTCGCGCCCGATCCCGCTCGATTGCGTTGCTCCACTTCGGGATCTTCCACTCGAACTCGACCTCGGGCTTCGAAGCCGTCTTCGGCAGATAAATCTTGACGCTATGCCCGGTCGCCTTGATGTAGCCGATATCCACCAGACCCAGCGAGAGCCGTCGCCCAGAATCGGGCGATCGGCCCACCACCGGTATCCAGCGCGAGATAGTCGCCGGTCCGCTTGTCGAACCAGCGCGGAGACATCACCCAGGTATATTTATCGTGAAATCGCGCTTCTGCGGCCGCGGCGTGGTGGTCTGATTCCAGGGGTGCCGCTGATCCACGGGATTGCCCAGCGGATCATGCTTGACGAAGGTCTCGCCCGTTCTGCCAATCGTCATAATAAGAGCTCCCGAGCAGAATGCGGATATTCAGATTGATGTCCACCAAATCCGTGGTGACCAGCTCACCATCGACCACCACGCCGGGCGTCACGAACATCTTGCGGCCCCAGTTGGTCATGTTCTTGTAGGTGTAATCGCAATAGTCGGGATCCTTGAAAGACCCCCAGCAGCCCAGCAGGATACGGCGCCGTCCCGACTTCTTCATACCCCGGCAGCGCCTCGTAGAAGAAATCGAACAGGTCGTCGTGCAGAGGCACGACTTTCTTCATGAATTCGACGTACTTCATCAGGCGCACGATGTAATCGGTGAAAAGCTGGACCGTAGGAACCGTACCGACGCCGCCCGGATAGAGCGTCGAGGGATGCACGTGGCGGCCTTCCATCAGACAGAACATCTCACGCGTCATGCGGCTCATTTGCAGCGCTTCCAGATAGAACGCTCCACTGAATGGATTTAGCGCCGTCATGATGTCGGCGATGGTCCGGTAGCCGTGGTCCTTAGAGTGGGGAGCGGCGGTATTCTGCGCCTTGGTCCACACCGATGGATTGGTTTCCTTCACCATCTGTTCGCAGAAGTCGACACCAACCAGGTTGTCCTGGAAAATGTTGTGGTCGAACATGTACTCGGCCGCCTCGCCCAGGTTGACGATCCATTCGCCCAGCGGCGGCGTCTTCACGCCAAACGCCATGTTCTGCGCATAGACCGCGCAAGTGGCGTGATTGTCGCCGCAGATGCCGCAGATCCGGCTGGTAATGAAGTGGGCGTCCCGTGGATCCTTTCCCTTCATGAAAATGCTGTAGCCGCGGAAAATGGAGGAAGTGCTGTGACACTCCGCCACCCGGCGATTATCAAAGTCGATCTTGGTGAAGATGCCGAGACTGCCGACGATCCGCGTAATCGGATCCCAATTCATCTCGACTAGCTTTCCGGTCTTCCCGGGAGTTTGAACGTTCGGGGATGTGATTGTACTCATTGACCAGATTCCTCTTTCTTTTCGATCCCGTGACGGCGGGACGCGGCCGCGATCTCCTCCGACAGCGGCGTCCTGCATTGCAGCGTGCTCTCAGTACGAGCTCGGGCGATAGCCAGTAGTTAACTCGGCGCGTGGATGCCGCCACTTCGGTTCTTTATTCACCGTGTCGTTCGTGAATTGCCGAAGCGAACGGACGGCTTTTCCGTACACGCCAATCGTGCCCGCGGAGACTCGGGCACCGGGCGGTTCATCCATGAACGGCATGAATTTATCGGGAAATCCCGGCATAGTGCAACCGATGCAGATGCCGCCCACGTTGGGACAGCCTCCCATGCCGTTCATCCATCCACGTTTGGGAACGTTACAGTTGACCACCGGACCCCAGCAGCCGAGCTTCACGATACACTTCGGGGAGTTATAGGTTTCGGCAAAATCACCCTGCTCGTAATATCCCGCGCGATCGCAGCCTTCATGAACCGTCTTTCCGAAAAGCCAAGTCGGCCGAAGCTGGTCGTCCAGCGGAATCATCGGAGCCAGCCCGGCAACTTGGTACAACAGATACAGGAGCGTCTCCATGAAATTATCGGGTTGCACCGGACAGCCAGGCACGTTCACGATCGGCAGCCCGGCCTTCGACCGCCACCCCCATCCAAGATAATCCGCGAGTCCCATTGCGCCAGTGGGATTTCCCTCCATCGCGTGGATACCGCCGTATGCCGAGCACGTACCCGCGCAGACGATGGCAAGCGCCTTCGGGGCCAGGCGATCGATCCACTCATTGGTCGTGATCGGCTGCCCCGTCTTAGAATCCGTTCCCAAGGCTGCCCAGTAACCCTCCCGCTTGATGTTTTCGTTCGGGATGGAACCTTCCACCACCAGAACAAAGGGCTCCAGCTTTCCCTGGTCGGCCATGTAGAAATACTTCATGAAATCGTCGCCGACTTCGTATGCCAGAACCGGATTGTGTAAATGAACTTTGGGAAGACCTGGAATGGCGCCAAGAACCACATCCTCGACACCGGGCTGGGTCGCGGCGGTTATAGAAACCGAATCTCCGTCACAGCCCAAACCCGCGGTGATCCACAGGATGTGCACTTCAGCCACAGGAGAAGGCTTCTGCGTCTTTCGGCCATAAGGAACAGTTTCAGCCGGCATACCTGACTCCTTTTTATTCGGTCTTTTTAATGAAGCACATGACTTAGATGCCGTACCCTTGCTTTTGTTACCCGTTCTATTGAAGCCTCAAAGATGATTTCCTTTCAACCCGTCGGCGAAGACCAACTCATCCAGCGCGAATAGAATCAGAACGGGCAAACCGTAACTGCGAGCAGAATATTCTTGACCGGTCCGCTAAGAGTGAGATACCCGCCGTCCTGATATCTTTGTGGGATGGCGGAAATCATCCGGCGGCAGTTTCTGCAAACTTTGGGCGTAGCGGCGACGGCTTTCGCGGCTCCGCAACCATCTTCCGATTTCGACATATTGATCACCGGAGGCCGCGTGATCGATCCTTCTCAGAAAATCGACCGGAAGCTGGACGTCGCCACGAAAGGCTCCAAGGTCGCAGCCCTGGGCGAGAATCTTCCTCGCGAGTATGCCCGCCAGGTGTACGACGCGGCCGGCAAAATCGTTACGCCCGGCCTGATCGACATGCATGGCCATGTTTTCGATCCTTTCATTCCGGTATCGATCGATGCAGACGTGGTCGGTCTTCCGCATGCTGTCACGACCATAGTCGACGCGGGTTCGGCCGGTGCCAACACGTTTCCTGCGTTTCGAAAATACGTGATCGAGCACGCCGCTACGCGCGTCTATTCGCTGCTCAATATCTCCATCATCGGCCTGGTGGTGCAAAACGAGCTTTATCTCGATCCCAAAATGATTGATCCCAAGGCCGCGGTCAGAACGATCCAGGATAATCGCGGCATGATCTTGGGGATCAAGGTTCGCATTACCGGCCGCGATGACGACGTGCCGCACGACATCGGCGTGCTTCAGAAAGCCCGCGAAGCCTCCGATGAAACCGGCGTCCCCATCATGATGCACTGGACCAACGACCCCAGGTTGCTCACGATCCTGAAGAAGGGCGATATCCTGACCCATCCCTTCAATCCGCCCCGGTCTGGTCCGAACCTGCTCGGCGCCGATGGCAAGGTGCTGCCGCAGATTTTGGAACTGAAGGATCGCGGCATCTTCACCGACTTCGCTCACGGCAATCACCTGCAATGGGATACCGCCGAGAAAGCCGCCCAACAAGGCTGGTTCCCCGACACCATTTCAACCGATATCCATCGTGCTCATGCCGCTCCGAATGGGGCTGTCATCGATTTGGTAACTACCATGTCGAAATTTATCCTGCTCGGCTTGAGCGCGAATCAGGTGATCGAGAAGGTCACCGCGAACCCTGCGCGCAGCTTGAAATTTCCGGAAAAACTCGGAACTCTTGAGCCCGGGATCGCGGCCGACGTTTCCATTCTCGACATCCAAAGCGGCGATTTCGATTTGCTGGACAGCAACCGGCAGAAACGCACCGGCCATCAGCGAATCATACCTGTGGCCGTAGTCCGAGGCGGCAAGCTGACGATTTGCGCCGCATAGGCGCTAAGCTGGAGTGGAATGGAACCTGACGACATAAAGGAAACTCCGCTGGATCCCGTCGATGAAGCCTCCGAAGAATCGTTTCCAGCGAGCGATCCTCCCGCTTTCGCAATGGGAAGCGAGACCCACGTCGACGGCGTTTCGAACAACACCACCGGGAATCGGTTTGAAGCCCATTTCGAAGGAAAGACTGCTTTCCTGGAGTATCGGCGAACCTCTCATGAGTTAACGCTGATCCACACTGAGGTTCCCGCCGCAATGGCAGGGCACGGCATCGGCGGGAAATTAGCTCGCGCCGCGCTCGAATTCGCACGGAAGCAAAACCTCAAAGTCATCCCCCACTGCCCCTTTGTGATCGATTACATCAAGCGGCACCAGGAATACGCGGATCTAGTCCGGTAACTCTATTTCCCGTCGATCGAAAACGCCAGCAGCATATTGCCGGGCCTGCCACCCCAATTGCCGTATCCCGAGTTGACGAACACCATTCCTCCCGCAATCGCAGCGCCGGGTCCATCCATTGAGCCGCCCTTTCCGGCTCCATTCACAGCCGTGAATTCGCGGGCTGAATCGAAATCCCAGATGATCTTCCCGTCTTCAGCCGAATAGGCGCGCAGATGGCCGTCGAGAGAGCCTGAAAACACGGCTCCCGGAATCGCGGAAACCGCGGCGGATTGCGCCGGGCTGCAATTCGGCCGATCTCCGCAGGCATCCGCTGGAGCCGCCGACCACACTTTCTTCCCCGTTGCTGCATCCAGCGCGAACAACCCGCCTCCCTGCTTCGGGTCGAGAATCCGCGGCTTACCGCGTTCGATACTGAACTCCTTGAACCCGACATCGGACAACGCGACGTAGACATTCTTGCCGTCCGAAGCCGAGCCCCACTGGACCCCGCCGAGAATTCCGCCATGTCCCACGCGCGTCTGCCAGACGATGGCGCCTTTATTATCCGGGTCGAGCGCATGGACCACTCCGGATTTCTGTCCGATCACCAATAGTCGTTTCCCGCCGGGCAGTTTGATCAGAATCGGTGACGATCCGAAATCGTAATCAGGTCCCGGATTTTCCGGGCAGCCTTGCTTCGATGTAGTGACGCAAGCCGTGCTGAAAACATCGCCTTCCAGCAACTGGCGCGTCCATAGATTCGCCCCGGTCTTAAGATCGAACGCCATCACGGCATCGCTGGTCTTCGAATCGGGATGCGTAAAGTTGTCGCCGGTCGACGCGTAGACCACGCCGCGCTCGACATCAATAGTCGGGGACGACCAGATGCTCGCGCCCGAAGGCCCTAAAATGTTCGTGCCGGCCTCATTCTTTCCCACTACCCTGGCTTCTTCCGCGATCGAGTAGGCCTGCCACAGCTTCTTCCCCGCAGCGTCCAATTCGACCACCGCTCCGCGAGCCGTGCAGCATTCATACTTCGGATCGTTCGCCGCGCCTTCTTCGCCGGAGGTCACTGGCACGATCACGCGCTGGTCGTAATACGCGGGAGCTCCGGTGATGCCCGCGCGTGGATGGTCCAGCACATGCGTCTTCCACAGCAGCTCGCCGTTGGCCGCGTCGACAGCATAGACGCTACCTCGCCGATCTCCGAATATCGCCATGGGCTTGCCGCCCTTCACGGTCGCGATGGTGATTGCGGTCCGCACAGGGGCCGCCGATTCGAAGGACCAATATTGACAGCCCGTCTTCGCATCCAGCGAATAAATATTTCGATTCGCGCTCGCCACGAACACTCTTCCGCCGATGACGGATGGCTGGCCGTTCGCGACGAAGGTATTCGGATAGGCAAACGACCACTTCAGCTTCAGCCGCGGAACCTGACCGGCCGTAAGGCCGGCGCGAGCCGTGGACTGAAACCGCGCATTATCCAATCCGGCTCCCCAGCCGTTCCAATCCGACTCACCGGGAGAAAATTTGGCCTTCAAATCGGCGCAGGCGGGAGCGCTCGCCACGGGAGCGGCCTTTGCGGCGACGAATCCGGCCACCGCCTGTTTTTGAGCCGCGCTCAACGATGCGCCCTGTTCCTTCATCAAACCCGATTCCAGCGCGCGTACCACGTTGTCCGTCGACATCATTTTCAACGACGAGAGCGGCGGCGCTTTGGTCTGGCCCGTAGCATCGTGACAGAGAGCGCAATGTTCGCGATAAAGAGCCGCGCCATCCGGAGCTTGCGCGAGAAGGGCTCCGGCCGTCAAAATCGTTAGAAGAATCGTTTTCATAATTTCACCGCTGCCCCGCTCCGATCGCGAACAAATTCCGGTCCGTACGGATGAAAATCTGGCCGTTCGACAATGCCGGCGATGCGATCGACTGCTCGCCGAGATCGTTTCTAGCGAGCACCTCGGCCTTCCGGCCCGCTCGCAATACCAGCATTTCTCCGGTTTCGCTCAATAGATAAATCTTCCGATCCGCCGCGGCGGGCGACGCGCTATAGAAGCCTCCCCGCCGCTCCCGCCACACCATTTCCCCTGCCTTGGCATCTACGCACGTTACCACGCCCATTTCATTCGCCATGTAGAGCAACCCTTGATAGAACACCAGCGAAGGAACATAGGGGCCGCCGTTCGCCATTCTCCAAGCGACATTGGTCTTCGCGATATCGCCTTCTCCACCCGTTCGGATCGCCATGTAGGGGCTGCTGCGATACCCGCGATTCAGATAGAGAACCCCGGAATCGAACACCGGCATCGGGATCGGGAATCGATTCGCCTCCGTGTAATGCCATCTCGATTTGCCGGTCGCCGGATCGAACGCTTCCACGCGCTCGCTGGTATTGAGAATCAATTCGGCGCCATGCGGACCCTCGACGATCAGCGGCGTGCTGTACGAAATCGCGCCTTTCTCCGCATCCACCCGCCAGATCTGTTTGCCTGTCTTCTTGTCCAGCGCCAACAGAAACGATGAACTGGGGTTGTAGCACGCCAGAATCAAACGATCCTGAAACAACACCGGCGAGCTGGATTGCCCCCAATCGATATCCATGACCCCGTACTCGCGTCCGATGTGGCGCGACCACACGGGCTTGCCGTTCATGTCGACCGCGGCCAGTTGGCCGTTGCTGAACCACGCATAAACTCGCTCGCCGTCCGTCACCGGACTCGGCGTCGCCAGATTACGCTTCTCGTGCGTTTGGGCGAGCTCGCCTTCCGCGTCGAAAGCGTATTCCCAGAGCTGGTAGCCGTTCTTTCGATCGAACGCCGCGACAGCGAACAGAATTTTCGCAGCGGGCCCGCTCGGACGCGTCCCACCCAGCGGATGTTCGCCGGACGTGGCTGCACCGGCGCCCTGAACCAGCGTCGGATGGATACCCGGCTTCAGGGCGTTCTCGCCGATTTGGTAAGTCACAAAGACCCGGCCTCCCGATACGATCGGAGTCGATACTCCCAGCCCTCGCAACGGCGTCTTCCAGGCGAGGTTGGTGGTGGCATTCCATTCGACCGGATAGCCCGCATCCGGCGCGACGCCGATGCCCGACGGCCCACGCCACTGCGGCCAATCCTCGGCTAAGGCATGGCTCGCCGTCAGCACCACGAAGCACAGCGCGATTCGCCGCAAGAACATTTCCCGAGTGTACACCTGAAAGTCCACTAAAATATGGGTAGTATGCTTTCTGTGATCATCGGCCTCGCGGTCGCCGCAAGTTTGGGACCGATGGGCCCCGACGCCCCCGCGCACGAGCCTCAAATGGCCGTGAGCGGATCTACCGTCGCGCTGGCCTTCGGAGCCGGCAAAGCTATCTATTGCAGCGTGTCCTCCGATTCGGGCAAGACCTTTTCGGCGCCCCGAAAAGTCGCGGAAGCAGCCCTGATCCCGCTGACCCGCCATCGCGGACCGCGGATCGCGATTACAAACGGCGCTATAGTGATCACCGCCGTGGCCGGCAAGACAACCGCCGATGGACCGCACGCACACGGGCTGCCTTCCGATGGCGACCTGCTGGCCTGGCGCTCCACCGATGGCGGCAAGACCTGGTCCCGCGGAATCACGATCAACGATGTTCCTGCCGCGCCCACCGAGGGATTGCACTCGCTCGCCGCCGACGCCAGTGGCCATCTTTTCGCCGCATGGCTCGACAAACGAGGCGGTGGCGGCACCAAGCTTTACGGCTCGCGATCCACCGACGGCGGCGTCACCTGGTCGAAGAACGTATCCATTTATGAATCCCCGGAAGGAACCATCTGCGAGTGCTGCCACCCTTCTGTGGTCATGGATCCCAGCGGCCAGATCCTGGTCATGTGGCGGAACTGGCTGGCCGGATCGCGCGACATGTATCTCACCCGGTCCGCCAATGGAAATTCGTTTTCTAAGCCGGAAAAACTGGGGACCGGCACCTGGAAGCTCAACGCCTGCCCCATGGACGGAGGCGGCCTGGCGGTCTCTCAAGGCCGGATCGTGACCGCGTGGCGCAGAGACCACGAAATTTTCATGGCGACTCCGGGCGAAAAAGAAACCGGAATGGCCGAAGGCGTTGACGTCTCGATCAGTTCGGGTCCGCAGGGCATCTTCGCGATTTGGTCCACCCCAGCCGGTGTTCGGGCGCTTCTGCCATCGAAGTCGGAGGTGACCGTCGCACCCAAAGGATCGTTCCCGAACATCGTCGCGCTGCCGGGCGGAAGTGCAGCGGTCGCGGCCTGGGAAGACGACGGGAAAATTGTCACTCGAATCATTCCATGAAACAGCCCGGGAACGCCAGCGAGGAACATCTACGCCGCGTTCGTAGGATTTGCTTCGCCATGCCCGGGGCGTCCGAAAAGATTTCTCACGGAGAGCCGACCTTCTTTGTGGGCAAGAAAGTCTTCGCAATGTTGGCCAACAACCACCACAATGACGGCCGCATCGCAGTTTGGCTTCCCGCCGCACCCGGCGTTCAAGACCTATTGATCTCCACGTCGCCAGGGAAATTCTTCCGGCCACCGCATGTCGGTGTGCGCGGCTGGATAGGCATCGAGCTGGATCGCATGGACGATGACGAGCTGGCTTCTTATCTCCACGATGCGTGGCTCAGGATCGCGCCGAAAGCTATTGCCCGATCGCGAACAGAGTCGCATTGTTGATGGCGTACACGGTTCCGTCCGGACCGATCACGGTCGGCGTATAAGCCTCGCCGAGCCCCGCTGTCAGCACGATCGATTGCGAAAATGTGTTGGTGTAGAGATCCCAGCGATACAACTTCCCGTCTTCATTGTTCGCAAGAACCGAATGGCTGGCCGGATCGACAGCCGCCGTGTTGATGCACCATTCCTTGAAGCCCGGCAAGTCCGTGTTTGGTGTCGGCGCGACGATGGTTAGCACTTCTTTCATGACGGTGGTGCCGGTGATCGGACTCGATTCCGAAGACTCAGGGTCGAGAATCGCAATCTTATTCAGGCCATTTCCCCCCGCATCAGCGTAATCGTTGTACTTCGTCATCAGTAGATAGGAGGACGCGCCGCCATACGACCTGACCATGAAACTCGGCACCATCGACGCGGTATCGTCCCAGCCGAACGCGCCTGGAATCTTCGATTGTGAGAGAAGACTATCGAAATGCAGCAACCATCCGCGATAGTGGTTCACTCCCAAAGGATTTTCCAGCACGCCGTAATATACATCGCCGTCGACGCCGATCATCGGCGATGCGGACCCCTGATCTGACAATGTAGCTTCGAGCCCCGAACTCGGATCCCTCAGCAGTACTTTCGCCACCGGCTGAAGCGTAGTGCTGTTAAGAGCTACCAGATAGCCGGCCGATCCATTGCTCACTGCGACGTACACAATGCCCTTGCTCTCATTGATCGCGGGCGCGCAGTTTTGCATCACCTGGTTGATCGATTGGTCGCCGGCGGCGGACGCGGCCGAAATCGATGTTCCCTGGCCGAGCGCGCTGATGCGGGCAATCCCGCTTTCGAGGTTCGAAGGCGTTGCGCCTGTCACCTGGAATCCGAAGTAAATGTTGCCCTCTGCATCAGAGGTTATGGGCGTGTTAATCATGACCGCCGCGGCGTAGGCTTGCTGATTGGCCTGGTAGTTCTGGAGACCGTAGAACGCGATTTGGCCCTGCGCGCCGCTGGCGGAATCCGGCGCATCGCGAAAATACACGGTCCCGCCCGCGCCCGGAAAATAGACTCGAGAAGCCGGCGTCAACGCGGGAGCATATTCGGGAATCCAGGTATGCGGAGGCAGCACGTAGTCCGAAGGCAAGCTCCACAAGAGCGTCCCATCAGCGGCGCTGTGCGCATCCACCCGAAATCCCGACGTGGTCCCGGTCTTCACGGGAACCAGCACCGTATTTTGCGCCGTCAACAAGAGCGACCCGTAGTGAATCAGCAATTCGCCTTGCGTAAATTGAGGCTGCAAATCCACGGGCGTGCTCCAGTGAATCCGGTTTAGCGGTTGCGATTGCGTCAACGAAAGCGCGGTGTGCTGGGCGTCCCTCGCGACCCCCGCCCACGCCACAGAACTGGCCGAGCTCACGCTGAACCCCGGCTGCACAATAAAATTCGCGGCGTTCGAGCTTCCCCCTCCCGGCGAAGGATTCGTAACGGTCACAGGAAAGCTCCCGGCAGCGGCAAGATCCGACGCGTTCAGCGTAATTGCGAGCTGATTGCCGTTGACCAACGAAGTGGAACGCGTAGTTCCGTTGAAGTTCACCGAAGAGGAAGACCCGAATCCCGCGCCGCTAATCGTCAGCGTCATTGACCCCGCCCCGGTTGAAGCCGCGAACGGCGTCAGGCCGGTAATCGATGGGACGGGAGCTGGCGACGTGCCCGGTTTTACCGCCATCGTTACGGTATTCGAAAAGACTCCGCCGATAGAAATGGAAACCGGCACCGCATTCCCGGTCGCCGAGTTCACCGGGACCAGCGCGTTGATCTGGTACACGCCCACTTCATCCGGCTCGAGACCTGAAAACGACACCGTCGCATTCGCACCTCCAATCGTTACGGTTGGCTTGGTCGTGGTCATTGCAAGCGGATTCTCAGGCGAAGGTGCGCCCGTCGCCGGTTGATTCGTCACCGCTCCCAGCCCCGTCGCGTAGATCATCACGGTCGTGATCCCGGCGATGGCTGGATTCGAGGCGTCCACCACGTGAAACGAAGGATCGAAAATGTCGCCCTGTCCGATTCCCTGTGAGTTGACGCTAAAGAGGCCCGGCGCGAATGGCGCGAGGGGCACAGTCTGCGGAGAGCTGTTCTGCCCGTTGATCGAGGCGGTAAGCGAGGTTTGCGCGCTGCCCGCGAGGTCCCAGGGAACCTGGAAATTCACGCTTCCGTTCGACGCGTAATACAGCGGCGCTTGTGCTCCGTTGCCGAAAATGAGAGAAAGCCCTCCTAGATTGGCAGGAAGCGGCGTGCCGGCTGCTTGAACCGGTGAGGGAATCAGAAAATTTCCAAAGGCGACAGCCAGGCTCCCAGGCACCAACGGCCCCCCTGCCGCATAATTCGCCGGATTAACCACACCTCCGGGAGTAATGCTCGGCGCCAGCTGCGCCCACCCCTCGGCCGCCAGCAGGCACAGCGGCATAATCAACCGGTTTTTCCTCATTGTCGTCCATAAGGACGGCCCGCGAAGACAACACGTTTCAGAACAGCCCGCTCGCGTCCGTTAAGGATGCGCGAGGGTCAGCCGAAATGCCGCCATCTGCTCGCCATTGCGAACCAGCAGGACGTCGCCGGCGAGCGCCGGGTGGTTCCACGTCTTGCCCTCGATCGCGGGGACCCGGGCGAGTTCTTTGAACTGATCGCTGGCAGCCGAAACCAGAGCCAGTTCCCCTTCCTCCGACAACACCAGCAGCACGTTCTGATCAGGTAAGAGGACCAGTTGGCCGCTGCCGTAGCGTCCACCCTTCCATTTCCGCTTTCCGTCGTTGACGTCGATGCAGGCGAGAATGCCGCCGTCAAACCCGTACGCATAGCCGTCGTGAATGACGAAGTCGTTGAAGTAGGGCTTCAGTCCGATCGAGCTCCACCGCTCTTCGACGACCCATCCGCCCGGTCCGTGAGTAACCGCGATTCGGCGGATACCGTGTCCCTCGCCCTCGCTGACCAGGATATCGCCGCCGCCGATCAAGGCGGGTTGGACGATACGCGCGAGCGGTGGCAAAGCGAACTCCCATAACTTCGCGCCGTCGGCCGCCGCGACGCTGGTTAAGCCGGGTCCGCTCGTCAGCAGGATCTGAGAGACTCCGTCGATCGTCAATGGATGCGGGGAACTGTAGCCATACTTGCCGTCCGAGCCGAACCAGCGCGGTTTGCCGGTCGCGAGATCGTAGGCCGCTAGCTTACCGGCGGCTGCGACGATCACGACGTCGTCGACCACCAATGGCGAGCTCGCGAATCCCCACCCTGGAATCTTCACGCCGGTATCGGATCCAGCATTGCGCGACCACACTACCGCGCCACTATGGGCATCGAGCGAGTTCACGATTCCGGTCGCCCCGAAGGTGTATACCCGGCCGTTGCTCAAGGTCGGTGTTGCGCGCGGACCCGGACCTCCGTTGGATTCCCAAAACCGCGCCGCGTCCCGGTGTTGCCAAACCGCCTCACCGGTAGTCAAGTTGTAGCAGGCGACTATCTCGTCGTTACCACGCTGCTCCTGGGTGTAGATAAGGTCTCCCTGCACCGCGAAAGATGACCAACCCGGTCCGATCGGCTTCCGCCACAACGCGACCGGGGGCGTCGCGGTCCAGTCGGTCTCGATCCGCAGGCCGGGAATAACGCCGTCTCGATGAGACCCGCGAAAGCTCGGCCAGATCGCGCTTGTAGTGTCGGAATTGTGTAGCTTTGGTTCCGGCCGGGTGACTACGCGATCCGTGGAAGTCTTCACCGCAACCGGAACCGGCGGAATTTCTTTCGGCTCGATCGGCTCCGCGGAAGGCTTCGCCACCAAAGCTGCCGGCGGGATCGCCGTCCGCATGTCGATTCCGTGAGCTAACAGCTTTTCCTCGGGAGTTTTCGACCAGCGCCACGCGAAATCCGAAGCCGCCTCACCGGTAATCCCATTGGTCCGCAGCAGCGTCCATCCGCCGCATCCGATCAAGATCGCGGCCACCATCGCCGCCCGTCGAGGTCCGTCAGACAGGCGCCGGCTGGCCACCACCCCCACGACGAAGGCGAGACACAGGACCGGAATCGCAAAAATCGGGAACATCAACCCCATCATTCCCGTTGCAATCGACTTGTCGATCATGCGCGATGTCGCACCCATTGCGGCGATCATCAGGACGATCGCGCCCCAGCGTTCCACCCCGGGCGCGCGGCTGAAGAAAGCCCACCATACGACGATCGCCAACCCGCCCAGGATTCCGCCCAATACGCAGTACTCCAAGGCGTCCGGCGCGACGATGGGGACGCCATACCTGACAATCCACAGCAGGGTCACCGCGACCACGCCGGGCCACAACCGGAGTGGCTTCCGCGGGTTGACCATCTGCTCCATTGCCACGTAACAGGATACTGTTCGCACTCCGGATTTGTTCCTTTTTTCTTGCGGACTCAGCTCCTCGCCGTGCTAGACTGCTCCAGAGATTGGAGGAACCTAATTTGCGAACCATCTCCCTGATTCTTGTGATAATCACGGCGTCCGCGGCCAAGGCGCAGGCTCCCTCTTACGATCCAGTCGGCAACATGAGCCAATTGATGATCGACATTATCTACCCCACTTCGGATGCCTTGTTCTACATCGAAAGATCGCCTCCGAAAACCGAGGTCGAGTGGAACGCCATCCGCAACCAGGCATTGATGCTTGCCGAATCCGGCAATCTCCTGATGATGCCTGGACGCGCTCGCGACCAGGACAACTGGATCAAGGATTCCAGGCTGATGATTGAGGCGGCGCGCGCCGCTTTCAAGGCCGCGTTAGCCAAGGATATGGCCGGCGTTCTGGCTCAGAGCGACCGCCTCACCGAGTCCTGCATCGCCTGCCACAAGCAGTATCGGCCCAATTACGGAAAGTAGACCTATAAATCGGGTGGTGGCGCTGAAGCCGGGGGTGGCGGTGAAGGTGCCTCGCGTCGTTCCACGACCAGCGTGCACTTCGCGACTATGCCTGCAATCGCGCCAACCGCCGCCAATACCGGCGCCGCCACCACACCGATAGTGGCGAGAGTGACCGGAATCTCCACCAGCGTGTGTCCCTGCTCGTTCTTAATGATGATGCGCTGAACGTTCCCCTCGTGGATCAACTCCGTAACCCTATCCACCAGGGTTGAACTCATCATCTGGATTTCTTCTACAACGCGCTGAAAATTCACATCGATACCTCTTCTCGATCTACGTACCTGCTTCCACGAAGGTTCCCACCGAAGTCTCGGTCGCAATCTGGCATATTCCGCAACCATCGTACTGCAGCTCGCAGTCGAGGTCCTGCAACTACGTGACCTTCCGTCGACCACCCCCAGTGGCTGACGCACTTCGGCAAGAGTAGCGCTACTCGAGCGAAACTCTTCGCTCATTCTTCAGTGTGACGCCGGCTGAAACCTCCATAGCGTCGCGCGTAGACCATTCTTGAGCGCAATCACCCGCCCGTCCCGAGTCCACCCCAACGAGCGATAGTCGCCCAGATTTTCTGCTGGAATGCGCGTGATCCGGCCAGTCGCGGTATCGATCACGCCGGGAGGATTGAACCACGAGTCACGCGGAGCGAGCGGCACCAGCAGCCGGCCATCCACGTTTAGGGCATCGGTCGAGAAAGCTGACCTGGCCACCGGCATGGAGCGGTCGAGCTGGATTTCACGCTCGGTGCTGCCATCCAGCGGCACGCTGAACAAGCGCATTTGCGAGCTTTCCAGTGCTTTGATCAGGAGACGCCGGGCGGAAGGGTCCACCGCGACGCTGTTTCCTTCTCGAATTTTCCGAGTCTCGCCGCCCCCGGAAGGAACCGACCAAATCGCCCCGCGCGCGCCAAAATAAACCATGCTGCCGTCCGGCGAACACGCAATCGAGTCAATCGCGCCTTTGCCCGGCGCCACCCTGCGCACCAGCCGGCCGGATGCCGGTTCCGTAAATGCGATGGTCTCATGTGGCGCAGGCCCGATCAGGAACGCCACTTCGCTCGCTCCGCACGCCGAAGCCGGCGCCATGGTCTCCTCCGTCGTGTTGACTAGGGGCGCGGGATCTTTTCCCTTCTGAACCACCATCAGTCGATTTTGTCCGGACGCCCGGATGGCGATGACCACGCGGCCGTCCGGAAGAATCGTCATGATATCGGCGTCTTCCGGCACCAGCGGGAAACTCGCGAGCCGTTCGAATCGGCTTCCGTCAATCGCGAATTGCACCAGGTCCGAAGGACGGTCCAGCATACTGACATACACACTTCCGTCTGGACCGGCATCCAAGAACCAAACCGTACTGGTGACCGTGAATAGAGGAGTCTCGGTTCCCGCGCCGTTGGCCGGAAGGCGAGATAATTCTCGTCAAGGTGCCCGAATTGACCGAGACAATAATCGACTTCCCGTCGGCGGAAACCGCGAACCCCGTAATATCCGACGCGTTAAACCCCGGCCTTGTCAGTCTCTTCGCCGATCCGGTGGAAAGATCGACCGCATACAACCCCAGGGCCGGCGCGGGTTGCCCATTCGGCTCGCCCCACACCAAGACAGATCTGCCGTCCGGATATGCCCGAGACGCAGTATTCTGGGACGGGGAGAATTCCAGCAGAAACGGCAGTTCCTGCAACTTGCCGGTACCCGGCCAAAAGTGATCCAATCTCCGCTTCCGTTCCAGATCGGCTAATCCGGCGATCAGGCTCCCGTCCGGCAACGCCTCCACGCTTCCCGCCTTGTCGAGAACCAGGCGCTCATCGCCGCCGAGCACCGGCACGCTGTAGACTTCTCTAGTCACGCCGTTGGAACGGCTGTAGTAGATCAGCGCCCCATCCGGAGACCAACTGACGCTGCCAACTTTCCCGTGGGACCGGTCTCGCGTCAAGATCGACCAGTTGCCGGACTCGGGTTTCATCACCGCGACCTGAGTGAGTCCGTCGACCATGGCCTGGAACGCAAGCAAATGTCCGTCGGGAGACAAGCGTGGATCCAAGGCCATTTCCGGACCGCCCAGCATCACGCCGGTCCAGGTCCGCGCCGCGGCTGTGTTCCAAAGGGTAGCTGTGTGCCAAAGGGTATAGGAAGCCCCGACGGCAATTGCCGCGATCGCGATGACCCCCGCGGAGATCATCAGACCCCGCCCGCGCAATCGAGAGGACGCCGCGGACGCGGGTTGAGGTCCGCTCGCCAGCGGCGTTCCCAAGGCGAATGCCAGGTCGCGAGCCGATTGAAACCGGCTCTCGGGATTCTTCTCGATACAACGCTCGACAATTCGCTTCAGCTCCCGGCCGATCGAATCGGGCAACCCGGCGGGATCTTCCTTCAGAATCGCGTTCATGATTTCAACGGTCGTCGCCCCCCGGAAAGCCCGGCGGCCGGCCAGCATCTCGTACAAAACCAGCCCGAAACTGAAGATGTCTGAACGGTAATCGGCGGGCTGCCCTCTCACTTGCTCGGGCGACATGTAGCCGGCCGTTCCCATGATCAGGCCCTCCTGCGTCTGGGTGGTCGCTTGAGAAGCTGGCGAATCCGGCGATGGGGGCCGGGTCATTTTCGCCAGACCGAAGTCCAGGATCTTCGCGCGGCCATCGCGGGCGATCATGATGTTTTCCGGCTTCAGATCGCGATGAGCGATCCCAGCGGTATGGGCGGCGGCCAATCCTTCCGCAATCTGCACCGCCAAGCCAATTGCCCGCCGCTGCGAAAATTTGCCCGCATGCCGAAGGGTCTGACCATCCACCAGCTCGGTGACCAGAAAATCCTCGCCGACATCGTAGATACCGACGATATTGGGATGATTCAGAGCGGCCACCGCGCGAGCCTCCTGCTCAAAGCGCCGCCGGCGCGCCGGGTCGCGTGCGAAATCCTCAGGTAGCACCTTGAGTGCAACCTCCCGATTCAGCCGCGTATCGCGCGCGCGATACACTTCACCCATCCCACCCGCGCCAAGGGACGCGAGAATTTCGTAGGGACCCAGGCACGTTCCGGCGATAAGAGGCATAAGGCGCTGAACGATTCTATCCTACGGAGTTGCGCCGTACGGCCGAATTTGACCCTCCACCGTGCATTTCCTTAGTTCCATCAAGACGATAACCCGCTTCCCGAGCCGCCATGCGCAGCATGCGGTCGATATTCGTAAAGTGGTCGAAGCTGGATGCGTTCGCCAGACTGACCGCATGCTTCGCATGGCGGCTCACTGAGTTCTTGTCTCGGCTTCGGCGAGGCTTGCGTGTACTCCCAGCCGGCGCCCGGCCCTCGATGGCGGGGATTCGCCGCCGCGCGCGCGTGATTGGCTCCATTGTGACTCACGCCAGGCCGTTGAGATACACTTGCGCTAATGATTTCGCGCTCCATCGGCCATTACCAGATCGGCGAAAAACTGGGCGAGGGCGGGATGGGCGTCGTGTACAAGGCGCTGGATACGCGTTTGGAGCGCGCGGTCGCGCTCAAAGTACTGGCCGCCGATAAAGTCGCCGATCCCGACCGGAAACGCCGCTTCGTGCAGGAGGCCAAGGCCGCTTCCGCGCTGAATCATCCCAACATCATTACGATTTACGACATCAATGCGGCCGACGGGATCGATTTTATCTCCATGGAGTTTGTGGCGGGTCGAACGCTTGACCGCGTGATTCCACGCCAGGGACTGCCGCCGGCCGAGGCGCTGCGCATCTCCATACAGATCGCGGACGCGCTGACGGCCGCGCACGCCGGCGGAATTATCCATCGGGATCTCAAGCCGGCCAACATTATGGTCACCGATTCGGGCTTGGTGAAGCTGCTCGATTTCGGTCTCGCCAAGCTCACCGAGAAAACCGGAATCGGACAGGAAGAGCCCACGGCCACCCTGGCCGCTACCGAGGAAGGGAAGATCCTGGGCACCGTCGCCTACATGTCGCCCGAGCAGGCGCAAGGCCTGAAGGTGGACGCCCGATCCGATATTTTCAGTTTCGGCGCGGTTCTCTATGAAATGCTAACCGGCCGCCGCGCTTTCTCCGGGGACACGAAGATGTCCACTGTCGCGGCGATTCTGAATCGCGAGCCGGAGCCGCTGGCGGCCACTACGCCCCGGGAACTGGATCGGATTGTGACGCGGTGTCTCAAGAAAGATCCCGCGCGGCGTATTCAGACGCATGCCGAAGAGGGGAGTCATAGGTTGAAACCTGGAGCGGGAAGCCGGCGGGACGGTGCGAAGCCTCACGTTGCTACTCGGCAGCGCAAGCGACCACCTTGAATCCGCTCCGTGAATTACACCAAATTTTCGGACAAGTGACAGATTTGGGCCCAATGGCATCTCAGCCACTGTGCCGATCGCGGATAAGCGCCGCATATGGGATTCGCCGCTGATGGATAAGCCTTTGCTCATGGTCGACGTCGACGGGGTGATCTCGTTGTTCGGCTTCGATCCCCTCCGGCCTCCCGCCGGTTGGTTCGAGTTCGTGGATGGGATCGCTCATTTCCTTTCGGCCACCGCGGGCCAGCACCTGCGCCAGCTTTCGGGAGACTTGAGCCGGTGTGGTGCACGGGCTGGGAGGAAAAGGCCAACGAATACCTCCCGCTGGCGCTCGGCCTACCCGCGCCGCTCCCGCACCTAACATTCGAACCCGCGGCCGGGCGCGCGGACGGCCTTGGAAGCTCGCGGCGATCGAAGCGTTTGCGGGCCCATCCAGGGCGCTGGCGTGGATCGACGATGCCCACGACGACGCCTGTGGCGTGGGCCCAGGCGCGTGCGGCACCCGTGCTGCTGGTCGGGACCGAGCCCGCGATCGGCCTGACGGCCGCCCATGCCGCGGAGCTGATCGAGTGGGCGCGACGCTGGGTGCTGCCGAGGGCGCCCGGTAGGGCGCCGTCTACTGGTGTTGGAGTTGTGGCCGGAGCCGCCGCTGAGGCGGTCTTTGCCAGACCCGCCGCTGAGGGCATCGTTCCCGCACCGCCGTTGAGGCTGTCGTTGCCCCCGCCGCCGTCGAGATGATCATTGCCCCCATCGCCGGTCAGGACGTCCTTCCCGGCACCTCCCGAGAGCTGATCGTTGCCGCCACCACCGTCGAGATTGTCGTTACCGCCATCCCCGGTCAGGTTGTCCTTGCCGGAGCCACCCGACAGGCGATCGTTGCCGGCCCCACCGTCAAGATGGTCGTTGCCGTCGCCGCCGTTGACCCGATCGTTCCCGTTGCCGGCGCAGATGATGTCGTTGCCGCCGCCGCCGTTGATCGTGTCATTCCCGCCGAGACCCACGATCACATCCGCCTGTTTGGTGCCGGTCAGCCTGTCATTGCCGTTGGTGCCGATGATCGTCGCCTTGTGACCCTGACAGCGCGGGACCGAGCTCGCGCCCCGGCCACCACCCGACCCACCGGAGCCGCCGCCCGAGCCACCCCGCGTTGGCCGCCACCCGACCCGCCGGCGCCGCCATCACCCAGCAGACGCACCGTCAGCAGGTCCGCGCTCGCGCCCAGCCCGATCTGGCCCGCGACCACAATCCTCCCGTCGGAAGTCAAGGCCATCGCGTAGGCGAGCTGATCGCTACCCGGGACCGCGTTCACGATCACCTTCCCACCCTTCCCGAACGTCGAATCCAACGTCCCGTTCGGCTGCAAACGCACCACCGCGAACTGCTCCGTCTTCCCCGTGCTCGTGCTCACCGGTCAGGATGATCTTCCCGTCTGGCTGCACAGCGATCGCCTGAGCCGTATCAGTGCCGCCCAGGTCGATAAGCGCGTGGCCGGCGGTCCCGAACGACCGATCGGGCGTGAGTTCTTCGTCAGTCGCATACTGCAAAGTCATAGCCCCCGTTGGCGCTCGAATAGCCGGCCACGAGCATCGAGCCGTCGGCCTCCACCGCGATCGCCCGGGCATGGTCGTCACCGCCCAGGTCAAATCCAGAGCTCCCAGCGCCGGCGCCGTTGGCCGAGTCGTCGCCCACGAAGAAGTTGCTCTTATTATCACCAGCCGCTGCGGCTGAGTCACCGGCGGTGCGGACATCGCCGTTCGGGGCAACCGCCACGGCGTAACCGTTGAACTCAGCGGCGCCCGGGTGCATGAATGGAGTCGTCACGATTCCGGTGCTGCCGTATGAGGTGTCCAGAGTTCCGTCGGAGCCCTTCAGCCGTGCCATTAGAACGTTGGAGCCGCCCGGGTACGGCTGATCGCCACCGAGGAGGGATCTTGCCGTCCGGCTGCAACGCCACCGCCCTGCCGAGAGCTGCCCCCATGCTCGGCGCGACTTGCGCCACCCCGTCCGTGCCAAAACCACCGTCCAGAGCTCCCGCCGAACTGAAGCGCGCCACCAACGCTCTCTCGCTCGTCGCGTCGGAGTCGTAGGCGACGACGATCTTGCCGTCCGACTGCAGCACGACGCCGTTGCCCACGTCCCCGCTCGTACCCAGGTCGACGTGTGCAGCGCCAGTCCCAAACCCGAAAGACGTATCCAGCGCCCCACCCGCCGCCAGGCGGGCGATCAACATGCTCTCATGCCCGGTCCCCGGAGCCAGACTGCCGGCAAGCACGATCCGACCATCCGACGCCACCGCCAGCCCAGTTGCGAACTCCGCGGCACCGAGATCCACCCGCAGCGTCCTCGACCCGAACGAGGGGTCCAGAGCTCCCGGCGCGGCCTGCGCCAGGCTCGAGCCCGCAAGCCCCAACCCCGTCACGAGGCATGCGAATACGCACGCCTGGCGCCCCCAAGACATTGCGCAAAAGTAAACTAAACCTAACCTTAAGTCAAAGACGCCGAAAACCGGACCGGTGGGGACGGCGCCGGCGACGGCGTGACTCCCGG
>CAVPKR010000163.1:0-29819 GCA_963705675.1 Terriglobia bacterium | reverse complement strand
ATGACAATGTCGGCGATACGACCGCTGGGGACGGATGTATTCCGCCGACTCGGGCTCGCGCCATTCCAGCTCCTCGCGGCACCTGTTCCTCGGTGTAGCCCCGCTTGCTGCAGTCCCGGTGCACCTTCCACGCCCGGCGGATCTCCTCGGGCGGGTCGAGGAAGACCGCACGTCGAAGCACGCGCGCTCGCCCAGCTGCTTTGGAGCGGCAGCAGCCCCTCGATGATCACGAACTCCCGCGGGACCACGTACTCCTGGCGGCCGAAGGTCCCGGTGGAGTGCTCGTAGACCGGCTTCAGGATCGGCTGGCCGAGGGCGAGCAGGGCTGGAGGTGCTGCTCCATGATCTCGATGTGGTTGCACTCGGGACTGAGCGGCGTGAAGGGGAGCGACCTGCTTACGTGGCCATTTTGATCGCGATCGCCATTGCCGCGGGAATCGTGTATCAACATCGAGGATTGAATCGAGACGCGACGCGATACCCGCCGCCTGGTGACTTGGTCGACATCGGTGAAAGCCGCCTGCACGTTCATGCGACCGGCACAGGCGCAGCCGTGGTCCTCGAAGCCGGTATCGCGGCAACGTCGCTGAGTTGGGCGTTGATCGAACCCGAAGTCGCGAAATTCGCGCAGTGCATCACCTACGATCGCGGCGGTCCGGTTGGAGCGATGCCGCGAGCAAACCTCGCGAGACCTGGCAACTGGTCGACGAGCTTCGCACCATGCTGCAGGCTGTTCAGGCCGGAACGCCGCGGATCCTGAGTTTCACACTCCTATGGAGGCTTGGTCGTCCTGGGTTACGCCGCGCGGTATCCCACTGAGGTTGCGGGCTTGGTCCTGGTCGACCCAGTAGGCGTCGCCGAATGGGCCCATCCGTCTCGATTCCACCTGCGAAGCCTGCGCCGGGGCATGTTGCTGGCTCGATTCGGCGAAGCCTTGTCGCGCCTCGGCGTCGTTCGCTTCACCTTGAATCGGCTAGCCAGCGGAGCGCGCCGCATGCCGAAGCTGATCGCGCGCGCTGCCAGCGGACGCGGCGGGGCTGCCTTCACCGAACGTATGGTCGGGCAGATCCGCAAGCTGCCGCCGGAGGTTTGGCCGATCATCCAGTCGCATTGGTGCGATCCGAAATGCTTCCGTGCGATGGGGCAATATCTCCAGGCCCTGCCTCAGAACGCTGCCTCAGTTTTGAAGGAATTCGCGCCGACGGACATCCCGCTGATCATTCTGTCGGCCGCGGACGCGAGTGCAGCGCAGCGCGGAGATCACGAACGGCTCGCGCGCCTGTCGTCGAACGGCAAGAGTCGAAGTGATCAAAGACGCCACGCATTGGATCCAGCTCGACCGGCCCGACGCCGTGATTCGAGCCATCCACACCGTGATGTCACGGGCGAAAACCAACGCTCTTCCATAGCTCGCCCGGATCGTACACGCGGCCGTTGGCGATCACACGCGTCACTTTTCTCAGATCGGCGAAATTCTTCAGCGGATTCCCATCGACCAGAATCAGGTCCGCGCGCTTGCCCGCCTCCACTGTGCCCACTTCGTCTTCCATGCCCATCGCGCGAGCCGAGTCCCTGGTCGCGATCTGAATCACTTCCATCGGCGTGAGCCCCGCTTGCACATACAGCTCCAGCTCGCGATGCAAACTGTGCGCCGGCACCGCCTTATCGGTTCCAGCCACAATCGGGACTCCGGCCTTGTAGAGAGCCCTGACCAGTTCCAGAGAATTCGTCAGCCGCGCCCCTTGCCCGAACGCCGTACCAATCACCGAGGTCAACGTGTAAGGCGCCTTGGCGAATCCCCGGCTCGAACGACGAGATCTCGATGTTTTTCGGCCGCGAAAGCAACTCGCCCCACGCGAGCGTCGGATCGATCACGGTGTGATGTTCCTTGAAAAATGCAATGGACGCCGCCAGCCCTTTCGCTCGAACCGCCTGGGTCACCGGACCCAGATGATTGATCTGGTCCATCCCCGCCTCGACCCCTTCAAACGCGGTCATGCCCTCTGGAACGTGGCCCGTGACGCTCATGCCCACCCGATGCGCTTCGGCCGCGATCGCGCGCAGGACCTCCGGCTTGATCTTGTTATAAATCTTCATTTGCATGAATCCAGCGGCCTTGTATTTGGCGACCACCGCGCGGCCCTCCTGCGGCGTATCCGCCCAGGTGGTTCCGAACGTGCCCGTTCCGCTGCCATCGACCAATCCCGCGAGAATCAATCGCGGGCCCAGCCCGCCGCGTTTATTAATCAGGTCGCGAACCGCCGTGATGAACTCGAATTCGTCGCCGCAATCGCGAGCAGTGGTGACGCCCGCAGCCGGGTACGCGGGTCCATATTCGACTTGCGCGAAATGCGCGTGCATTTCCCATAGGCCCGGCAGCACTGTTCCTCCATGCCCGTCGACCATCTGCACTCCGCGCGGAACCCCAACCTGATTCTTCGCGCCGGCCGACACGACTCGTCCATTGCGAACCAGGACCGCCGCATCGGGAACCGGAGGGCCGCCATTCCCATCGATCAGCGTCGCGTTCGTGATGACGAACGTCCCTTTGGCCAACGGCTGGATCCGTTTCGACAGCGCGTCCAGCTCCTTTATACGGTCGTGAACCGCGCTCTTCATCAACGAATCGAACGCCGATTTGTACTCCTCGCGCACTGCCTCCAGCGGAAGATTTCCTGCATAAGTAGCCGCCGCCGCGATCCCTCCGCGATCGTTCAGCCACACGGTTTCGCGTCCCCACACCACGTTTCCGATCGAATACCGGGTCAGCCGAATGCCATCGACCGTGTCATGCCCGGACTCATCGACGGTTAAATCCGCATCCGGAGTCCCCGCCGGCAATTGAGCCATCCGCTTCGGCTTCCCGTGCCGCAGCCAATATCGGAGCATCATCATCTGCACCGACAACGGCGAATATCCGCTGATGGTGAAGAACGGACCAGGCTGCGGCCCCGGTGTCACGGAAGCATCCACACTGAAAGGGCGATAGCTTTTTCCATGCACATCGAATTGGATGGGTGTCAGGTCAGGCTGCATGCGCAATGTCGCTGTGGCCGCGATCTTCGACCCGCGTTCCGTATATTCGAAAGAAGCATGCAGCACGTTGTCAGTCAGATCGTAGGTCTCCTGGCCGACCGGCAGCCCCAGGAAATGCACGATCAAAGTGCCGTGTTCGGCCATCGCCGTAGCGCAGAAGGCGATGAGAATCGCGAGAACTCGCATGGCACACATTGTAAAGCCATAGGCATCCGGTTGTAGAATGGAATTTACTTTCCAAGGAAGAACCCATCACGTGAACCGCACCAACGTTGACGACCCCAACTATTTCCATAAGGTCGTCGATTGCCAGTGGGCCTGTCCCGCCCACACCAACGTCCCCGAATATATTCGGCTGATCGCGCAGGGCCAATTCACCGACGCCTACATGCTCAACCGGGAGTCGAACGTGTTCCCCGGCATTCTCGGCCGGACCTGCGACCGGCCCTGCGAACCGGCCTGCCGCCGCGGACGTCTGGACGGCAAGCCTGTCGCCATCTGCCGTCTGAAGCGCGTCGCCGCCGATCATCGCGGCGATATCTCGGATCGTCTGCCGAAAATCCCCGCGAAGAAGAACGGCAAGCGCATCGCCTGCATCGGCGCGGGCCCGGCATCGCTCACCGTCGCCAACGATCTGATGCCGCACGGCTACGAAGTCACGATCTTCGAAAAGTACGAAAAGCCCGGCGGCCTGATGCGCACCAACATCCCGTCGTTCCGCCTGCCCGAACAGCGTGCTCGATGGACGAGATCAGACCATTCTCGATTTGGGCGTGGACATCCGCTACAACTCGCCGGTCGAAAGCATGAAGTCGCTGCTGGCCGAAGGCTACGACGCGATCTTCGTCGGCAGCGGCGCGCCGCGCGGCAAAGATCTGGAAATGCCCGGCCGCCATGACACCGACCGCATCCATATCGGAATCGACTGGCTGGACTCCGTCGCCTTCAAACACATCGACTCGATCGGCGAGAAGGTTCTGATTATCGGCGTTGGCAATACGGCCATGGATTGCTGCCGGTCGTCCTGACGGCTCGGCGGCAAAGATATTAAAGTGATGGCGCGCCGCCCGCGCGGCTTTTCAAAGCATCGCCCTGGGAACTGGACGACGCCGAAGAAGAAGGCGTCGAGATCGTGATCAATCACGCTCCGAAGCGTTTCGTGATCGAGAACGGCAAGCTCACCGGCATGGAGTTCGAGCGCCTGGAATGGGACGCGAAAGCCAAGAATTCCAAGATCATCGATACGATTTTCCTGCCCGTGCGACGATGTGATCCTCGCCATCGGCCAGGACAACGCGTTCCCCTGGATTGAGCGCGATCTGGGAGTCGAGTTCGATAAATGGGACGCTCGCCGTGGTCGACGAGGCCACCTTCATGTCGACGCGCCCCGGTATTTTCTTCGGCGGCGATTCCGCGTGGGGACCGAAAAACATCATCTGGGCGGTCGAGCACGGCCATCAAGCCGCGATTTCGATCGACAATTATTGCAATGAGGTTCCGGTCACCGAGCGCCCGACGTTCGGCATGAACCTGATCAGCCAGAAGATGGGCCTCAGCGAGTGGAGTTATCACAACGATTACAACCCTGCGACCGGCAGAAAATGCCGCATGTCGATCTGGCTGAAGCGCTTTCAGACAGCTCACCATCGAAGTGGAGCTCGGCTTCGATCCCGAGCAGACCGCGCGCGAAGTGCAGCGCTGCCTCAACTGCGATATCGAAACCGTTTTCACCGCGGAAAAGTGCATCGAATGCGACGCCTGCATCGATATCTGCCCGCTGCTGTGCCTGACCATCGCCCGCGATGGCGATGAAGAAGATCTGCGCGGCCGTCTCTCCGCGCCGGCCATTAATCCTGACCAGGATTTATACGCGTCCGCTCCTTTGCCGCAAACCAAACGACTCATGCTTAAAGACGAGGACCTTTGCGTCCATTGCGGCCTTTGCGCCGAACGATGCCCCACCGCGGCGTGGGACATGCAGAAATTCGAGCTCGCGATTCCGTACGCCGGGAGGGCAGCATGCAACTCGCCAGTCCAGCGTAAATCCAGCGGGCATAGATGCTCGGCGTACAACGATTTCGCGATCAAGCTCGCGAACGTGAACGGAACCGGCTCGGCCAGCGCGAACGGCCTGTTGATGCAGGCGATTTTCCGCATGGGCATTCCCGTTTCCGGAAAGAATCTGTTCCCGTCGAACATTCAGGGCCTGCCCACGTGGTACGAAATCCGCGTCAATAAGAACGGCTACACGGCGCGCGCGCTCGATTATGACCTGATGGTCGCGATGAATTCGCATACCTACGCGCGCGACGTCCAAGAAGTTCGCGAAGGCGGCTATCTGCTGTTCGATTCCAGCTGGCCGCTGGATCCGAGCCTGCATCGCGACGATGTGACCTTCCTCGGCGTTCCCCTCGCCGAGATGTGCAATGAGAATTTCCGCGAATCGCGCGAGCGCATTCTGATGAAGAACATCGCCTACGCGGGCGCGCTGATCGCGCGCTCGATGTCGACATGCGACATCGTCGAGCAGCTTCTGGACGAGAAATTCGCCAAGAAGAAATCGCTGCGGGAATCGAATCTGAACGCACTGAAACTCGGCTACGATTACGCGAAAGAACATTTCGAGCCGCTTCCGTTCCGTCTCGAAAAGATGAACGAGAATGCCAACAAGATCCTGATCGATGGAAACACCGCCACCGGCCTCGGCTGTGTTTACGCGGGCGCGACCGTCGCCGCGTGGTATCCAATCACGCCGTCGACTTCGGTCATGGACGCCTTCACCGATTTCTGCAAGGAATATCGCCGCGATCCCGCAGACCGGCGAGATGAACTGCATGATCATCCAGGCCGAAGATGAGCTCGCCGCCATCGGCATGGTGATCGGCGCGACATGGAACGGCGCCCGAGCTTTCACGTCCACTTCAGGCCCCGGAATTTCGCTGATGAATGAGCTGCTGGGCCTGGCGTATTACGCGGAAATCCCGGCCGTGATCATGGACATCCAGCGCGTCGGCCCGTCCACCGGCATGCCCACGCGAACCCAGCAGGGCGATATTTTCGAGTGCGCTTATGCCTCGCACGGCGACACCAAACACATCCTTCTGTTTCCGTCGAATCCGGCCGAATGCTTCGACTTCGCCGTAAAGTCCTTCGATCTGGCAGAGCGCTTCCAGACCCCCGTTTTCATGCTGTCCGACCTCGATATCGGCATGAATGACTGGGTGGTTCCGCGGCTCACCTGGGACGATTCCTATCGCCCCGATCGCGGCCGAGTGCTTCGACTCGAAGAGATCGAGAAGCATGGCGAAGTTCTTCCGCTACACCGCCGAGGATGAAAATTTCGTCGCCGCCCGCACGCTGCCCGGCGTCCACTCGAAAGGCGCGTTCTTCACGCGCGGCTCCGGCCACACCAAGCTCGGCGCCTACACGGAAATGCCTGACGAATATCAGGAAGTGGTGGACCGCCTGCTCAAGAAGCACAAGGCCGCGGCGAAGTTCGTTCCGGCGCCGATCATCCATCGCCGCCAAGGAGCTCGCTTCGGAGTGGTCACCATCGGCGGCTGCGACCCGGCCGTCCGCGAAGCCCTGGATATCCTGGAAGCCCGCGGAATTCCCGCCGATTTCATGCGTCTGCGAGCCTTCCCATTCGATGACAGCGTGGACGAGTTCCTGCACGCCCACGACTTCAATTTCATCGTCGAGCAGAACCGCGACGCGCAGTTTCGTTCGCTGCTCACCCTCGAAACCAGCGTGTCCGAAAGAAAAACTGCGCAGCGTCCTGTCCTACGGCGGCTTCCCGCTGAGCGCGAAGCGCGTGATCGAAATCAAGTTTTACAGCCAACTGGAGAATTGACCTTGCCGTCCATTACCAAACCCATCGCGATTCATCCGAGCCTGCACCGCAACGACCTCGGCTTGACCATTCGCGACTACGAAGGCTCCATGTCGACGCTGTGCGCCGGCTGCGGGCACGATTCGGTGACCGCCGCAATCATCCGCGCCTGCTGGGAAATTTCCCTGGCGCCGCACATGCTCGCGAAGATGAGCGGCATCGGCTGCTCCTCGAAGACCCCGACCTATTTCGTCGGCGGCGCGCACGGCTTCAATTCCGCGCACGGCCGGATGGCCGCCATCGCCACAGGAGCCAACGCGGCTAACCGCGAGCTGACCTACATCGGCATCTCCGGCGACGGCGATTCGCTCTCCATCGGCCTCGGCCACATGTGCCACGCCATTCGCCGCAATTTGAAGCTGCTTTACATCATCGAGAACAACGGCGTTTACGGACTTGACCAAGGGCCAGTTTTCGGCCTCCGCCGACGTCGGCTCAAAGAGCAAGCGCGGCGAGCCGAACCGCATGGCTCCCATCGATCCAGTGATGCTGGGTCTCAGCCTGGGCGCGACCTTCGTGGCGCGCAGCTTTTCGGGCGACAAAGAGCAGCTTGTCCCGATCCTCAAAGCGGGCCTTCGCATCGTGGATTCGCCCTGATCGACGTGATTTCCCCGTGTGTCACTTTCAACGATCACGTCGGCTCGACCAAGAGTTATCTCCACACTCGCAACAACATGCTGAAAGTGAACGAGACCGACTTCGTTCCCCCGGCTTCGGAAATTCTGGCGAACATCGGCACCAACGGCGCGGTCAGCGTGGCCATGCACGACGGCAGCATCGTCCGATTCAAGGGAGTGCCCAAGGATTACGATCCCACCGACCGGGAGAAAGTCCATAGCTATCTGCAGGAGCATCAAGGCAAGGGCGAAGTGGTGACGGGTCTTTTGTATGTAGACGAATCCGTCCCCGACATGCATGAGATGAACAAGACGACTCCGGTAGCCCTATCGAAGCTCCCGTATGACAAGCTTTGCCCCGGTTCGGCGGCGCTCGACAAACTCCAGGAAGAATTCAGATAAAGTTTTATCTGCGTTGATCCGCGTTGATCCGCGGCTAATATTTTCTAGCTCTCCAAATGCAGGATCCCCCGCTGGATCGCGATGGTCACCGCATGCGTCCTATCCGACGCATCCAGCTTTTCTAAGATGTTCTGGATATGCATCTTGATGGTCCCGCTCGCCGTGCCCAGCTTGTCGGCGATTTCTTTATTCGCCAAACCTCGCGCCACGAACCCGAGCACCTCCACTTCGCGCGGCGTCAGCGCCACTTGAGGGAAATACTCGCTTAAGCGCTGGGCCACTTCATGCGGCATCAGGCGCTTGCCGGAATAGACCGCCCGAATCGCGCGCAGCACATCCGTATGGACCATCTCCTTCAGCATGTAGCCGCGGACCCCGGCTTCAAGAGCCCGATAGATGTCCTGGTCGCCGTCATAGCTGGTCAGCGCGATGATGCGAGCTTCGGGAAATTCCTGGCGGATGGTCCGCGTGGCTTGCACGCCGTCCATGTCGGGCATGCGCAGATCCATTAGCGTCACGTCGGGATGCGATTGGCGGAATAGCTCGACGGCTTCCCGTCCGTTCCCCGCTTCACCGACCAGTTGCATGTCTTCTTCATTCGCCAGGATCGAAGCGATCCCTTTCCGGACCAGGGGATGGTCGTCGACGCACAAGACTTTGATAGGAGTTGTAGTGGTGGTAGTTGGTACGTTCATGCTTGATTCACCTCCGCCGGAAGCACCACGGAAATCGTCGTGCCGCGGCCGGGCGAGCTGGCCAGGTCGAGATTGGCGCCGATGTGGCTGGCGCGTTCCTTCATGCCGATCAGCCCGTAATGGCCGGTCTTTCCGTTGCTCGCTTCCGAAAAGCCGGAGCCATCGTCTTTCACTAACAAATGCAGCGCCTTCGAAGTGTAGTCGAGCGCCACTTCGACGTTTCGAGCGCCGGAATGCTTTACCGAATTGGTCACCGCTTCCTGGGCGATTCTGACCAGGTTGTATTGGATATCCGGCGCGAGACCGGTCTCCTTATTCTTCAAATTCAGTTTCAGCCGGATGGGTTTCGTCTCGGTGATCTGGCGCGCCGCCTGTTCGATGGCAGCGGCCAGGCCGGCGTTTCCGCTCCGTAAGCCCGCGACGGACCGGCGCGTCTCACGCAGACACGTTCCGGCGTCCTGAATAATGTCCTCTAGCGTCCCGCGCTCCGCCGGAGCCTTAATGCGCCCCGCCAGCGCCTGCATTTCCATCGTGATTCCCGACAAGCCTTGAATCAGCGTGTCGTGAAGCTCCCGCGCGATGCGGTTGCGCTCGGTCAGGATCAGGCTAAAGTGTTCCCGCAACCGTCGGATGCGAAGCTGATAAGCGAGCCAGATAGAAAGCCCGATCATCACCGCCAACAGCGGGAAAAACCAGATTCGCTGATAGTAATGCGACGCCAGGGAGAAACTCACCGCAGTGCCGGTCTCATTGCAAACCCCGTCGACATTGCAGGCGCTGACCCGGAATTGGTATTTTCCCGGCGGCAGATTGGTGTAGTAAGCTTCTCGCCGCGTCCCGGCGTTCACCCAGTCTTTGTCGAAGCCCTCGAGGATGTAGTGGAAATTGATCCGCGCGGCCGATAGGAAACTCAACGCGGTATAGGTAAACTCGACATTCTTGGGGCCGGGGGCCAGGTTTCCGATTCCGGCGGGATTTTCATGCTGGCCGTTTACAGTGACGTCCTCAATGACGATCGGCGGAGGCGGAACATTCCAGCGCAGGTGGTTCGGATCCAGCACGATCAGCCCCCGAATCGTGGAAAACCACAAGCGTCCGTCGTTGGTGATGCTGGCCGCAGGCTGTACACCGGGCTTGCATTCGATCACGCGTAAAGCGTCGGTGGGGCTATAGGGAGTGCTGACCAGCTTCTTCAATTCACCCGCGGCGAAGCGGCGCAGGTCGGTGTGGGGGACCGAAAAAATGCCTTTGCTGCACGCCAGCCACAGCCGGTCCTGTGTGTCCGCGACGATGCCGTAAATTTCGTTGTCGAACAGGCCGTCCTGCATCCGGAACGTGGACATTTTCCCGTTTTCGATCAGACGGAGCCCGCCCCCCAGCATCCCCATCCATAACGCGCCATCCTTATCCGCGTAGAACGTGTCTACCCCGCGTAAAGGATTCCCGTTTTGCAGCAGCTCTTCCGATTTGCCGTTCGCATAATACTCCACTGCGTTGGCGGTTGCCATGTAGATTCGACCCGTTCCATCCTCGCCCAGCGCCAGGACCGGAAGCGGCAGATTCAAGGCTTGGGGACGCGTGAATCCTCCGTTGCGAAGCTCGGCGACTCCGGCCGCGGTTCCAACCCACAGGTTGCCCGCTCGATCGCGCAGCAGGCTCCGAATCTCGTTCGAGGGAAGGCCATTCGCAGTGGTATAGGTACGCTCCACCCGCCCATCCCGCAGATGACTTAATCCGCTGGTGGTGCCCACCCATAAGCCGCCATCCGAATCATCGGCAAGGGCGTTGACGAAATTTGACGCGAGATTCTGCCGAGTGGTTATAACCGTAAATTTTCGGCCATCGAAGCGGCTCAGACCCGCGCCCAACGTGCCCACCCAGATGGTTCCGTCGTGGGCTTGCAGCACCGGACCGGTGTCGTTGCTCGGCAGGCCTTCGTTCATCGTATAGGGAACCGCGCGGCCGTCCAGGAACTGGTTCAGCCCGTGCTTGGTGCCGACCCACAGGCTTCCCTCCCGATCGGGGTAGACCGAATACACGGTGCTTTGCGAAAGGCCATCCTGGGGCCGGAAACTTTCGAACTCGCCGCCGCGCATCCGGTTAAAACCGCTGCGCGTGCCGATCCACAAGGAACCGTCGGGGCCTTCCGACAAATCGAGAATCCAGTTGTCGACCAAGCCGTTTTTGCTGGTGAACAGGCGGTCATGGCCGTCCTTCAGCTGGATCAGGCCCTCGGTAGTCCCGATCCACAAAGAGCCGTCGCGGGCGAACGTCATCGACCGAACCCCTGCGTCGAGCGGCATCGATTGGAGCGTGTGGGGCTCAAATTTCGTCCCATTCCAGACGCTGAGCCGGGTGCCTTCGCCCCCGATCCATAAAGTTCCATCGGGAGCGATAGCCGCGGCTCGAACCAGGTTGCCGGAAAGGCCTTGATCGGTGGTGAAAACCTGGAATTTGCCGCCGTGCAGGCGCGCGAGCCCGTTAGCCGTACACACCCAGATGTCGCCGTTCGGCGAGGGCACGACGCACTGAATCGTGTCCGACGGCAGCCCCTCTTTCTTCGAATAGTGGGTGACCACGCCGCCGGCCAGGCTGTAGATTCCCGATTCATTAGTCCCTATCCACAGCGCGCCGCCGGAATCTTCTGCGATATTGCGGATCCAGACATTGGTGGGGGCGGCCGGGTTGATGCTTTCAAGCGGCGTAAACCGGACCCCGTCGAATCGCACGATACCGGTTTGCGTGCCCAGCCACAGATAGCCGTCGCGGCTTTGAATAATCGAAAAAATCGACGATTCCGGCAATCCTTGCTGCATTTGCCAGATTCGATGGACATACTGCGTCAGCGTCCGGTCGGGATCCAGCCCGAAGGCCGATACTGCCGCCAGCAGGAACAGGTAGGCTCGCAGACGCATCGCTATATCACCATTCTCGCGCAGACTTGCTTAAGTAGCTACAAGAGAATGACGATGCGCAGGGTCAATATGTTAGCGCGGCGCGGCTATGCCGTTCGCCGAGGTGCTAGAACCCAATGCCGATGCCGGCTGAAAGCTCGGTTTGCCAGAGGGCTCCGGAATTCAGCGCAAAGCCGAAACTAGGCTTGGGAGTGACGTATTCGCGGGCATCGAATCGAACCGCCCACATGCCTTTGACGTGGACTTTCACCCCGGCGCCGAAATTCGCCCCGAATTTCGTAGAGCCGTTATAAGATTGACCGCCCGGAGGGACGAAATTGTCGAATTGTACGCCGCCGGTGACGAATGGCCGAATCTTGGCTTTATCGGTGGTGAACATGTAATAAAGGACGTTGGCTCCGCCCTGGTGCATATGCATCGCCAGCTCCTGCCCGCCCTCATTGTTGAACTTCAGGTCCATATGATTGAAGGCGTACTGGACTTCGTATCCCAGATGGTCCCCGGAATTGAAGCCGAACCGGAATCCGAACCGGTAGCCGTCGGTAAGCTGAACGTCGTTAGGTGTTCCACCGAATGCCGTATCGGTCCCCAGGCCGGAATGGGACATGATCGACTCCCCGAAATTGAACCATAATTCCCCGGCTTGTCCAAAAGCCAAGCTGGAAAAGGAGGCCAGTGCGATGACAATAGCTAGTTTTTTCATGTTTCCTTTTGATGGATGCACGTTGTTAGTAAACCGTTACATCCGCGATTACTACGACGATAACCTCGCCGGGTCCGTGTACACCGCGCACCAGCCTCATTTCGATATCGGCGGTCCGGCTGGGTCCGGTGGATAGAACCATGAAGCTGGAAACTGCGCCGGGCTGGGGCACGCGGGAAAAAAGCTGGTCGAGACTTGGGAGTATTTTAGCGCGATCGATCACCGCAATGTGGCGCGGCGGGAGCAGGGAAATGAGCCTCGGCTCCGTCATGAAAACCAGGCTTCCGGTGTCGGCCAGCGCGAAATCGGCGGAGGTGACTCCCGTGTCCGCCTCCGCGCAGGCTTCCCGGGAATATCCGGTTTCGATCCCGCAGGCTTTGACCATCGGCGCGGCGGACGCGATGACGCGGCGGCCCAGGAGCAAAGGCTTGAGGATCTCGCGAGCCTCGCCAATATTAGCGGCTTCGATAACCGACCCGCCCAGCGCCGCCAGCGCTTCTGCGAATACAGCAGCCGCATTTTCAGGGGACGTCCCGAGGTCCAGCCAGACCGGCGGCGGGGCTTCATTAGACGATCTGCCGAGCGCCGATCGAACCCGAGACAGCATCTGCTCGCGCGCGGTCATTGGCGCGTCTTCCATTGTTCGCGGAAACTCTTCTCGGGCAGCTTCGGAAGGTCGCGCTGGCTGAGCCAGGCTTTAAGCGGTCCGGTCGATGGCAGAGTGCGCATTTTCCGGACCCATTTGAACTGCTCGTAAACCCGCGGATGCCGCATGATCCAAGAGAACATCCGCATCGCCAGCTTTTCAGGAGCTTTCTTGGGCGACTCCCGCCGCAATTCCAGCAGAATCTTCGGAATCTCAATCTTAACCGGGCAAACTTCGCCGCATGCTCCGCACAGGCTGGAAGCGAACGGCAGCCACGACGCATCCATTTCTTGTTCGAGGCTGCCTGAAAATTGCGGCGTCAGGATCTTTCCAATCGGCCCGGAATAAACCCACGGATAAGAATATCCCCCGATTTTTCGATAGACCGGGCAGTTGTTCAGGCAAGCTCCACAACGGATGCAGTAGAGCGATTGCCGCTTCGACCGGTCCGCTAGAACGTGTGTGCGGCCGTGATCCAGCAGGACCAGGTAGAACTCCTCAGGTCCATCGGCTTCGCCGGCGCGGCGCGGGCCGGCCAGGAACGACGTGTAAACGCTCAGCGGCTGACCGGTCGCGCTTCGAGCCAGCAGCTTCAGGAACACCGCCAGGTCCTGCGCCCGCGGGATCAGCTTTTCGATTCCCGCAATAGCGATGTGAATCGGCGGAGCGCTGCTGGACAAGCGCGCGTTGCCTTCATTTTCGACCAGCACGATCGCGCCGGAATCGGCAATCAGAAAATTCGCGCCGGTGATGCCGATCCCGGCTTCCAGAAATTTCTTGCGCAGCGTGGCCCGCGCGATTGCCGTCAGCGCCTCGGGACTGGAATCGGCAGCAGCGTGCAGAATTTCGGCCACCTGCTCGCAGGTCTTGTGCAGCGCCGGCGCAATGATGTGATACGGAGTCTCGCCCGAAAGCTGGATGATGTACTCGCCGAGATCGGTCTCCACCGCCTCGATTCCGCGGCGCTCCAGGTGATGATTCAGGTGAATCTCTTCGCTGGTCATCGACTTGGACTTCACCACCAGCTTGATGCCGCGATCCTCGGCGAGTTTGCTCACGAAATCGCACGCCTCGGCCGCCGTGTTGGCCCAAATCACATGACCGCCGTGCGCGATCACGTTCCGCTCGAGTTCCTCCAGATAGAGGTCCAGATGATTGAGCGTATGTTCTTTGATATCGTGCGCGTGCTGGCGGAGCTTCTGATACTCCGGCAGGTCCCCGACCGTCTTCCGCCGGCCCTTAGCCAGCCGTCCGGTAGCCGAATACACCGCCTTCTGAAGCCTCGGGTCGCCCAGCGTCTTCTGGATCTGCGTCAGCGGCATGCCAGCACCTCGGCCAGATGCATGGTCCTGATCTTCGATCCCGCGCGGCTCAGTGCGCCTTGAAGCTGCATCAGGCAGCTGGAATCGATGGAGATCAGCGTGTCGGCCCCGGTCGCGAACATCGAATCGATCTTAGTCCGCGCCATCGCGCCCGAGATTTCAGGGAATTTCACCGAGAATGTGCCTCCGAATCCGCAGCATTCCTCGGCGGCTTCCATCTCGACCAGCTTCAGCCCCCGGACGTTCGCCAACAGACGCCGAGGAGCATCCTTGATCCCCAGCTCCCGCAAAGCGTGGCAGCTATCGTGATACGTCGCGACGCAATCCAGGCGCGCGCCGAAGTCTTCCACGTTCAGGACTTCCGTCAGGAACTGCGAAAACTCCCAGACGCGAGATTCGTGGTGATGGTCGAACAGCTCCGCGTAATGATGAGAAATCATGGCGGCACAGGATCCCGAAGGCACCACGATGTATTCCGCGCCTTCGAAAACCTTCAAAAAGTGCCCGGCCACCTGGCGCGCTTCGTCCTGGAATCCGCTATTGAACGCGGGCTGTCCGCAGCAGGTCTGGGCTTCTCGAAATTCCACCTGGCATCCCGCGCGCTCCAGCACTTCGGTCATGGCCAAACCGACGCCGGGGAACACCTGGTCGACCAGACAGGTGACGAATAAGGAGACTCGTGTCAAATAGCTAGTTTACGTCGTCTTTAATCTATGTCTATAAATCCTTCCAGGAATTTCGTAGCGTGCCCCGCGATCTTCACCCGGTCGCCGCGATCCTCGCAGAACAGTTCGCCCCCGCGCTTCGAGATCTGCCGCGCGTGAAGCTTCGTCTTGCCTAAGCGCTTCGACCAATACGGAATCAGCGTGCAATGCGCCGACCCCGTCACCGGATCCTCGGGAACGCCCTTGGCCCGCGCGAAGAACCGCGAGACGAAATCGCAATCGCGGCCGGGCGCGGTGACGATGGTCGCGAAACGGTCGATCGCGGCCAATTTATCCATGTTCGGCGTCAGCGCCCGCACTTCTTCTTCCGTGTCGAAGATGCAGAGGTAATCGCGTGCTCCTAAAACCTGCTTCGGCGTAGCCCCCAGCGCCTCTGCCAGCGATCCATCGACCGCGCATTCAGACGGCGGCCGCGATGGAAAATCCAGCGCGTAAAGATCGCCTTCACGATCCACCGAAAGCTCGCCGCTCTTCGAGTGAAACACCACGCGATTCTCGCTGGTCTCGCCGCGAATCGCCAGAATCACGTGCGCCGAGGCCAGAGTCGCGTGTCCGCACAAGTCCACCTCAACGCCGGGAGTAAACCAGCGCAGATGGTAGCCCTTTCCGTTAGGCACATAAAACGCGGTCTCCGCCAGATTGTTTTCCGCGGCGATCGACTGCAGGACTTCATCGTCCAGCCATTTTTCAAGCGGGCAGATCGCCGCCGGGTTGCCGTGAAAAAGCGTGCCGCTGAACGCGTCCACCTGGTAAATAGGAATGCGCATTCCTTCACTGTACTATCGGCAGCGCGAAAATCGGAATGACTTACGGTTAGGCGATGCCCAAAATGACAGGCTCCAGCTCTGGTCGCGGGGCCGGTAAGGGCTCCACGGCTACGCGAGCCGTAAAGTGGAACGTGCTGCCGCGACCCGGCTGACTGGTGCAGCCGATTTCGCCTTCCATCATCTCCACCAGCCGTTTGGAGATCGAGAGCCCCAGCCCCGTGCCGCCGTAGCGCCGCGTGGTCGATCCATCGGCTTGCCGGAACGCCTCGAAGATCACGGCTTGCTGTGCTTCGGTCATCCCGATGCCGGAATCTGCGACCGTGAATCGCACGATCGCGTCACAGCCGTCAATCCGGTCCACCGTGACGCGGACCGCGACGAATCCATGGGCGGTAAACTTGATCGCGTTATTCACCAGATTCAACAGAACCTGGCGGATGCGGCTACAGTCCGCCACCACCACGAAGGGCACGTCGGCCGCCAGGTCGCGGCGCAGCTCCAAGCCTTTATTCCGCGCGGCGACGTCCAGGGCGTGCAGGGATTCCTCCACCAGCGCGGCGACGCAGAATGGAGCCGGCGTCATCTCCAGCTTGCCCGCCTCGATTTTCGAAAAGTCCAGGATATCGTTCAGCAGATGCAGCAGCGTGTCGGCGGCGCTGCGGGAGGTTTCGAGATAATCCCGCTGCTCCTCATCGAGCCGCGTATCCAGGGCCAAATCGAGCATTCCCATCAGCCCGTTCATCGGCGTCCGAATCTCATGGCTCATATTCGCCAGAAATTCGCTCTTGAGGCGGCTGCCCTCCTCGGCGCGATCCTTGGCCTCGGCCAGTTGCGTAGTCCGCTCCCCTACCTTGACTTCGAGATCGGTCAGGACCTCCGCCAACTCCCGGTTCAGCCGCTCGCGATCTGAAAGCGCCGTCTGCAACTGCCGGTAGGAATCGTTCAACCGCAGCGCCATCAGGTCGACATCCGCCACCAGTTCGACCATTTCGAGCGGCGCATTTCCTGGCAGGGGCGCGGAATTTGGATCCGTTCCGTGCATCGCGCATTGTCCGATTCGTTCCGCCAGGCCTTCGATGGGCCGGGTCAATCGACGGCTCATCCGGCGCGCCGCGAGACTGGATCCCACCAATCCCAGCACCACCCAGACTGTGAACAGATAATAGTCGCCCGATTGCGCCAAAACCACGGCGAGAGGTTGAGAGATCACCAGGGTCCAGCCCGCTTGGGTGCGGCCCAGGCTCGCCAGCCGGGGTTGAGAAACCTCGCGGATCTTGCGCTGCTCGTGAAAATAGCCATTGTGAGCCTGCGCCGATGCCGTGAGCAGCGAAGTGTGCAGCATTCCCTGCAGAGGTTCGAAAGGCGAGCCGGGGGGCGCGTAGATCAGGCGCCCGGCCTGGTCGAGCATCACCATCTCGTTTTCCTTGAGCGAGGCCAGGCTGGCGCCCAGGTCCTTGAAGCGCCCGCAGCGAAGCGATCCAGACACGATGCCCCGCATGGATCCATCGGCGTTCTTAACCGGCGCCGTCACCGTAACAATCGGGTCGTTGCCTACCCTGCGCGCTAGAAAAACATCGGAGATGAAAGGCCGATGGCTAGCTTGGGTTGCCTTGAAATACGCGCGGTCGGACAAGTCGAGCCCCAGGATCGTCTTGCCGTCCGGGTCGTTGGGAGGATTCGCAGCCACGATCCGGCCGGTCTGGCCAACGTAGATCAGTGTGCGGAACGCGGGATAGATCTTGTGGAATTCTTCGAGGGCGGCGTCCGCGGACGTAGGATCGCGCTCTATTTCATCGGCAAGCGTGAGCATCCCGGCCTGATGTTTATCGACGAAGCTGTTGACCTCGCCAACTACGCGAGTGACCGCTTCACTGATATGCGCCCCGGCCTCGGCCTCCAACCTTCTGCCTTGCATCCAGTCCCCGGCGGCGATCAGAACCAGAAACGGAATGGTGGTGGCCAGCAGGAACCCGCGCGAGAGGTGACGCCGCAAAGGCAGCCATTGCTGACGGCCGAGGTTGAGGACCAGCGCCACTTTCGGAGTGCCGCTCAAAAGGTCGGCGAGAGTGATGTCCAACGGCCCGTTGAGCAGGTTCTTAATCACCACCACCCAAACCGGAGAAACCAACGACGAATGCGTCGCCGCCAGCGCGATGGGTACGCCCAATACGCACCAGTAAATGGTGTCGCTGACAATAGGAATAATCTTGCGCCGCACCGACCATCCCACCACCATCGCCTCCAGCGCGTGGGTCAAGATCACATACCCGTGATGAACCCGAATGGCGCAGGGAATTTCGGCGATGATGCTGGCCAGAACGCCGTAGAACGGCCCTAGATGGATCGCCACCACCAGCGGAAGCACGTCGCCGAATGACAGCTCGGCGCCGCCGAAGATGTTGACCGTGAACAGGTTCAGCAGGAGACCCGCGGCTCCGCAGGCCAGCGAGATCGCCAGGTGCCTTCGGTCCGGCGGAACGAGATGGAATTTAGACCGCATGATCCCTACCTATTCTTTCGGCCGTGCACCTTAAGACTTTAGAAATACTGGGAAAAACGGGTCAGAAAGCTCGATCTCCCATAATCTGAAGCATGTCTAACGGCTGTTTCGCCTTTCGCGTAGCGGAGCATTTTCTCGTCGAGGCGCCGCGCCCCGATGCTACAATGGCTTCGCCTTAAACGTCTGGCGCGCATAAGAGAGGCCAAAAGCACATGTCAAACAGATTTGGCGCGGATATTATCATTGATTCGCCGGACCCCAAGATCGCCGCATCTTTCTACGTCGAGCATCTTGGATTCGAGATCACGGACGAAACGCCTGACATGGTCAGCCTCCATGGTGAACACATCAATTTGTTTATCGAGCGTGGTCCAGCACTGGGTGGGGTCCTCGAAGTTACCGTTCCCGATGTAGAAGAAGCCAAACGGCGGCTTGTCGAGGCAGGGTGCCAAATTGTCAAGGATGAGCCGGACTTTCCGAGGTGCTACATCAGGGACCCATACGGTTTGATGTACAACCTCAAAGCCTAGACGCGGCTTTATCCCGAGTAAGCCAGGGCAAACGATCGGGTGCGCCTCCGCTCAACCGGTTCAGGTTTAATGCACCTCAGGACCAGATTCCGGCCAGGACCAGTGAACGTCCCGAAACTGCCAATGTCCGTTTCGATATTCCACGATCGCTGTAAAGAACCCGGCCTCATCCACCTGTTTCCCTGCGGCGTCTACCTGGACCTCGTGCCATGGAGTGGCAACGATGGCGAGATCCGGCGTCAATGGATCGACCCGTAAATCGTCGCCCCATTTCAGCTCGATGTGCTTAATTCTGCGAGCCACCTCCTGAAGGCCGGATGTTGCGGATTCACTATTCGGGAACGCCATATTTCCTTCCGCCGCCATGAAGAACGAGGGGCCCTCAGAAAAGTGCCTCCTCCAGGCTACCGGGCCGTCCTGAGTGACGTCGTGAGCAACGACCTGAGCGAATGCTCGCACATCCGCCTGCACCTTGCCTGGCCGAGCCGGTGTCAGCGATAGCGACTCGCTTGTCACGGCTGGGCGAGAGCCGCACGCGACTGATAAAACGGCCGCCACAATAACGGCCCACTTCAAAAGACGCATAACCGATCCTTTCATCAGCAGCCTGAGCATAGCAATCTTTATGAAGGCGGTGGAGTCGGTCAAGCCGAAGGCCGAGCAACCTGCACAGGGGGAGGGCGCGTAGCGCCATCTTCCCTTTTCTTAACCGCGAATGGAGTAATCGCCATACCAAGAAAATACCCGCACTGACGCTCAGCGAAGTCAACGACCGGCTGCAAATCCTGGAATACATCGCGACCAATACCTCCACGGGGCTCACGCCCGGTGATCGTATATTGCTTCGGAAGATTCAGAAACAGGAAAAAATCCTGCTCGCGAAGCAGCTACAGCATGAGCCGGAGCGAACGAAAAAGCCATCGCGGCTAACCAGAGAGCTTGGTAGAAAGATCGATCTCAGCGGTAGACGGGTTTTTCCCGTTCTGTTATCCTCAACAGTTGGGTTCCAGAAAACCCGCAATTCGTTAACTTTCAGAGGTTCCAACATGTCCGGCCACTCAAAATGGGCCACGATTAAGCACAAGAAGGGCGCTCTCGACGCCAAGCGCGGGAAATTGTTCACCCGCGTCATCAAGGAAATCATGATCGCGGCCCGCAATGGCGGCGACCCCGACGGAAATCCTCGTCTGCGCTCGGCCATTACCGCCGCGAAAGCCGTCAGCATGCCCGCCGATAACATCAAGCGCGCGATCATGCGCGGCACCGGCGAGCTGGAAGGCGGCCAAATCGACGAAATTATGTTCGAAGGCTATGGCCCCGGCGGCGCCGCCGTCCTGGTCAACGTCGCCACGGACAACCGCAATCGGACTGTAAGCGATATCCGGCACGCGTTCTCGAAGAACGGCGGAAACCTGGGAGAGCAGGGCAGCGTCGCATGGATGTTCGAGCGGAAGAGCGAAATCGTGATCGACGGCGAGAAAGCTACTGAGGATCAGTTGATGAACCTGGTGCTCGACGCCGGCGCCGACGATCTGCGGGACGACGGCGGGAACTGGGTGGTCCTTTCCGCCCCGGACCAGCATGAACACGTTCTGGAGGCGATCCAGAAGGCCGGACTCCCGACGGAATCCGCCGCCATCGCCATGGTGCCGAAGAACCTGGTGCGCCTGGAAGGCAAGAACGCCAGCGCCATGATGCGGCTGAACGACGTGCTCGAAGATCACGACGACGTACAGAGCGTCTACTCCAATTTTGATATCGACGAGAAAGAGCTGGAGGCGCTTGCCCAGTAGTTTGGCCCAAAGTGGCAAAGGAGCGCGATAAAGCGTGCGTGTCCTCGGCATCGATTGCGGAACCGAACGCACCGGCTGGGGCGTGATCGAAAGCGACGGCCGCAGCCATCGGGTGGTGAGCCACGGCGTGATCCGCACTCTGCCGAAGGATGCCCTGGACGCCAGGCTCTGTACCATTTCGCGGGCCTTGCGGGCCGTGATTGCGGACCAGGCTCCTCACGCTGCGGCGGTTGAAGAGGTTTTCTATTCCCAAAACGTGAAAACGGCGTTGAAGCTGGCTCACGTCCGCGGAGTGGCCCTTTTGGCGATCGCCGAAGCCGGCGTGATTTTAGGCGAGTATTCGCCGCTTGAAGTAAAAATGAGCGTAGTGGGATACGGACGCGCGGAGAAGTGCCAGGTGCAAATGATGGTCAGGTCGCTCACCGGAATCGGCATCGCGTCTGAGGATGCCGCGGACGCGATCGCGGTCGCGATTTGCCATGCCACGCACGCGGCAACCGCGGTCGTGATGAAGGCGGCACGATGAAGGCTCTGCTTCTGCTTACGCTCGCCGGAACGGCCATGGCCGCAGCCGATCCCCGGATCGTGTTCATCAAGTCTTTTCCAGGATCGACACCGGCTTACGTCGAGATTTCCGTGGATAAATCCGGCGCCGTTGCCTACAAGGAAGCTGCCGACGACGACTCGCCGGAAACCTTCGACATGGACGCCCCTTCCACTGCGCAGTTTTTCGATCTGGCCGGGAAGCTGGGTCATTTCTCCCATCCGCTCGAATCCGGCCTCAAAGTCGCGAATATGGGAGCCAAAACCCTGCGCTGGGAACAGGACGGCAAGAAGACCGAAACCACCTTCAATTATTCGATCGACGAAAACGCCAAGATCCTGCTCGACTATTTCGAGCGCATCAGCGAAACCGAGCGTCTGCTGGCCGAATTTCGCCGCGCCGTTCGTCATGACAAGCTGGGCGTAAACGAAGCGCTGGTCAATATTCAATCCTCCTGGGACCAGAAACGGCTGGCGGGCGCGGATCAGTTTCTTCCGCTGCTCGACCAGGTGGCGAAGAACGAAGTGTATATGCACATGGCTAGGGAACGCGCGGCGGAATTAGCCGAGACGATCCGCGCCTTGCGCCCCAAATCCCAATGAAGTTTACGGCGATGGTTTTATTGTTGGCTGGAATGATTGCGGCGCAAGCTCCGGTTCCGCAGCCTCCTGCCGCTCAAACGCCCGCGCAGGCGGAAATCAAGGAGCTGACGGATTCCCTGACGGAGGTTGGAAACAGCAGCGTCGACGTGGCCCGAGTGCTCGAGCAATTCTTGAAAAAATACCCTCAAACCATTCAAAAAAAGCAGATTGAACGCGCCTTGGCGCACGCTGCGGTGGAAAATAAAGACGACACGAAAACCATCCTGTACGGCGAGCGCGCCTTGGTCGACACGCCCGACGACATGCTGCTGCTCGATCGAGTCGCTCGAGCCCGGCTTGCTTTGGGCGGGCGGGAGAACGCCGAAAAATCCCTCCAGTATTCGCGGGCGTTCGAGATGTACGTCAAGAAAGCGCCGGTCCCTGCGGGGCGTGACGCGGGCCGCAAACAAGAGGAGCGCGATCGAGGCCTGTCCCGTGCCTTGCTATACCAGGTCCGCGCGAAAATCATCCTCGGCGACAAGGCTGAAGCCGAGCGCCTGGCAGGCGAGGCTTATCACGCTTACCCCAGCGAGGAGGCCGCGCGCGAATGGGCCGCTGCGCTCGAAAACGCCGGGCAAAGAGAACGACACGGTCTTACGGCTTGCCGACGCTTTTGTGATTCCGGATTCGCGGGCGGCCGATGCGGATCGAGCCGAGGATCGCCTGAAGCTCGGCGATTCTTATCGCAAACTCCATCATGACGATAAAGGCTTGGGCGAGCTGATTCTCACGGCCTATGACCGCACTTCCGCGCAAGTCGCCGAGTATCGCAATCACCTGCTGGCCATCGACCCCAACATGGTCGCCACCGACCCCATGCAGTTCACCATCACTGCGCTCGACGGTAAGAAGCTGGCGCTGAAGAGCCTGAAAGGCAGTGTCGTGGTTTTCGATTTCTGGGCGACCTGGTGTACGCCGTGCCGCGCACAACACCCTTTATATGAACAGGTTAAAGAGCGATTCAAAGGCCGCAACGACGTGACCTTTATCGCCGTCGCCACTGACGAGGACCGCGCCCTGGTGGGTCCTTTTCTCGACCAGCAAAAGTGGAGCAAGAACGTCTATTTTGACGACGGGTTGCAGCGTTTACTGCAGGTTTCGGCCATCCCGACCACGGTTTTGTTCGATAAACAAGGCCGCGTCGCCAGCCGCATGAATGGTTATCTGCCTGACAAATTCGTCGACCAATTGACTGAGCGCATCCAGTACGCTCTATCCGATTCGCAATAGCGTCATGAGGTTTGCCGCGGCGATTCTGCTGTTTTCGCTCGACGTTTACGCGGCGCCCAATTTCAATCACGACATCGCGCCCATCGTGTACCGATACTGCGCGCCCTGCCATCGCCCCGGGAAAGCGGCCCGTTCCCGCTGCTGACCTTCAATGACGTAAAAAAACGCGCCCCGCAGATCGCCGATGTCACACGCCGGCGGTTCATGCCGCCATGGCTTCCCGAGCCCGGCCATGGCGATTTCCAGGATGAATTACGCCTGTCCGATCAGCAGATTCGCATGATCGCGACCTGGGTCTCCGCTGGCGCTCCGGAAGGTCCGGCATCGGAAGCGATTGCGCCGCCCCAATTTACCGAGGGATGGCAGCTAGGTCAGCCCGACCTGATTCTCGAAGCCCCAGCCGCGCACAAGATTCCTGCGACGGGGCCGGACATCTATTGGAATTTCATCTTTACCGCTCCCGCGACTGTGACCCATTGGGTTCGCGCCATCGAGATTCGGCCGGGCAATAAGCGCCTGATGCATCACGCGAATTTATACGTGGATCGCACTCATTCGGCTAGATTTCAAGAGAAAATTCCAGGTCAGGGTTTCGGCGGCATGGACCCGGTTATCGAGCGTTCGATCTTCGAACCGGACGACGGACATTTTCTGTACTGGAAGCCCGGCGGCATCCCTTACTCAGAGCCCGACGGCCTATCCTGGCGTCTGGACCCCGGTAACGATCTGGTCCTGAATGCCCACATGTTCACCGTTGGAAAGCCCGAAGAAATACGTCCATCTATCGGTTTATATTTTACCGATAAACCGCAGATTCGATACCCGATGCTGGTTCAACTAGAAGCCGATGGAGCGTTGGATATTCCCGCCGGCGATCCGGATTTCCCGGTGGCTGACGACTTCAAGCTTCCGCTGGACGTGGACGTTCTCGCGGTATATCCGCATGCCCACTACCTGGGTCACGTTCTGGAAGGCTATGCGACGCTGCCGAATGGGGAGAAGAAATGGCTGGTCCGCATCCCCGATTGGGACCGCAACTGGGAGGCGGTATACCGGTATCGCGAGCCGCTGTTTCTCCCACGCGGGACCGTGATTTCCATGCGGTTCCATTACGATAATTCGGCCGGGAATGTCCGGAATCCAAATCATCCGCCGAAGCGTGTGAAGGCCGGAAATCGGGTGGTCGATGAAATGTCCCATCTATGGCTGCAAGTGCTGCCGCGCGGCAACCGGGATGTCCGAATCGAGCTCCAGGAAGCGCTGATCAGGCATCGGCTTCAAAAGTACCCCTCCGACCCGGCTGCCCATCTGAATCTAGGCGCGATTCGATTGGCCCGAATGGATGCCCAGGGAGCCGCGGCAGAATTACAAACCGCGGTTCGCCTCAGCCCCGAAAATCCGGATGGACATAACCGGCTGGGATCCGCGCTTTTAGCGCTGGGGCGCACTTCCGACGCGATCGCGCAATTCCGCCTGGCGCTGAAGCTGCGTCCGGAGCTTCAGAATGCCCGTTACAACCTGGCCCGCGCGCTGATCAAGGCGGGTCAGTTCGAAGAAGCGACGGCGCTGTATAAACAGGTGGTCGCCGCTTACCCTCGCGACGTGCAGGCCCGAATCGGGTTGGGCGAGCTGCTCTACCGGCAGGGTAAATATCAGGAAGCGCTGGAAACGTTCGACGCCGCGCTGGAAATTGACCCGGACAACGACCTTGCGAAGAAGAATCGCGATCAGGCCCGGGAACATCTAACCTCTAAATAAGAATGACATTACTAACCCCTCTCTCCATTCGAGGCGTCACGCTTCGCAACCGGATCGTCGTCTCTCCGATGTGCCAATATTCGTCGGTTGACGGATTTGCAGACGACTGGCATCTGGTCCACCTGGGCAGCCGCGCAGCGGGCGGAGCCGGGCTGGTATTTGTCGAGGCCTCCGCGGTGACCGCGCAGGGCCGCATCACGCCGGCCGACATGGGAATTTGGGACGATTGCCATATCGAGCCGTTGGCTCGGATCGCGAAGTTCGTCGAACGGATGGGCGCGGTTCCCGGCATCCAGCTCGCGCATGCCGGCCGCAAAGCGAGCTGTCTGCCTCCCTTTAAAGGCGGCGCGCGAATAAAGAATCCCGAGCAAGGCGGATGGACCGTGGTTGCGCCCAGCCCTATTCCGTTCTCGGAAGGCGATCCGCTGCCGGAGGCGCTCGACGAAGCCGGGATTCAAGCCGTAGTCGAGGCTTTTGCCGCCGCCGCTCGCCGCGCGATCACCGCTGGTTTTCGGGTAATCGAGCTACACAACGCGCACGGCTACCTGCTGCACGAATTCTTGTCGCCGCTGAGCAATCAGCGCACGGATCGCTATGGAGGAAGCCTGGAGAATCGAATGCGGCTGACCCTGGAAGTGGTCAACGCGCTACGCCGCGTGATGCCTGCCGATATGCCGCTGTTCACCCGCATCTCCTGTACCGATTGGGTGGAGGGCGGGTGGGATTTGCCGCAATCGATCGAGCTTGCCAAGGCGCTGAAGCCGGCTGGAGTCGATTTAATGGATTGCTCGAGCGGCGCGCTGGTGAAGGGCGCGAAAATTCCCGTGGGTCCAGGATTCCAGGTCCCGTTCGCGGCCGCCATAAGGAAAGAAGCCGCTATATCCACCGGCGCCGTCGGCATGATTACCGATCCACATCAAGCCGAAAATATTCTCACGAGCGGCTCGGCGGACGTGGTTCTGCTCGCGCGGGAAATGCTGCGCGAGCCGTATTGGGCCCTGAAGGCGCAAACCGCACTGGGCGCGAAACCGGACTGGCCGATTCAATACGGCTACGTCGTAGGCTAGCGATTCTTACCCAGCCACACGTTGAGGAACTTGTCGACCATCGCCTGCGGGACGTCGATATACAGTTTCACGCTGCGCGATTCCTGAGTGACGCGGAGCGTGTCGTAGACTTTCGCCAGCTCCGGCTGATCTTTGGGAACACTGAGGCGTCCGAGTCCGATCAGCGCCCGCATCGCGCTCTCCACCTGCTGCGCGCCTTCCTCACTTGCGCAATTTGCGTGGATCACGCCGTTCAAGCCGGTGCGGAGGTCGAAATAAACCGTCCCCGATTGCACATACGCGACCAGCTTGTTGACATTAGCGAGGTTGCTATTGGCGTCGAACGGAAGATGCACCGGACCGCCGGAATAAGCCGCCCAGAACTGCGAATCGCCCGGGATTTCCTTCATCAGCGCGCTCAGCGCGGGCGGCGGACCGCTGGATTTTCCTTTTGCGTCGATGAAGTCATGCAGCACGGGAATCTCGGCCGCGGCGGCTGTGGTGGGGCTAAGCAGCACGACAGCGCCGCGATCGTTGCCGTACATATTGACGCCGTTGTAGCTGAATTTCTGAATGCCTTCTTTGGCAAGATTAGGCTCCATCATCTCGTCGGCAAACTTGCCGCGCCCGAGCAGGACGCCCTGCTTACCGTTGAAGACGTAGAGGAGCTGCCACAAGTCCTTACGAGGATCGACGCCGGTGCGCTTGGCGAACTCATCGATCTGAGGAATTTCGCGGTTGGAGAAATTCTTCTGATAGATAGGAGTCTTCATCAGCGCATCGAGCCGGGTGCCGACGAGGAGGACTGTGTCGGCGGGCACCAGCGTTTCAAGCGACGGGTCGACTTTGGCCCCGGTGCCGGACTTGGGTCCGCAGCCGGTGAGGGCGATCGCCAGGGTGATTCCGGTTAGCAGGAAGACTCGCATGTATAAACAAGACGCGGGCGGAGGAGGAAATTTACAGGTCACAAGAAACCATCTGCGGCTATTGTAGAATGATCCCCGCTTAAGGAGGACAGGTCCGATGGACGCGCACACATCCTGCGTGTGAACTCCCGCCAGGTACAGCACTAACCTCGGCGCATGGCACCCTGCGCTAGAAAGTCGTCCATGCGCGTGATAGCGATCCCCTGATAGACACCGATTCGCAGAAGGGCATTATCGTTCGTGATGATGCGTTCCGAACCGGCTGATACAGCACATTCGATGATCTTGTTGTCATCCGGATCGTCAACAATTGTTACCGACACCGTGGGCGTGACTCGATTCGTGATCTTGCGTAGCCGTTCTTTGAGAAAGTGAATCCGGTAGCCCTCCCATCCGAAGTCCTCCCGCAATACGCGCACGAGTTCTTCTTCGATCTGATCGGAGATGTCGATCTGGAGGGCACCCGCTTGGGCCATCGTGAGCAATCTCAGGGGCCGCCCGCCAAAGCTGAGAGCGGAAACGTAGACGTTGGTGTCGAGTGTGACACTCACTACCGCTGCCGGAGGCGATTTTCGCGTATGATCCGGGGCACGTCTGCCTCGGTATGGCCGGAGGCGCGGCCATGTTCACGGCCGTAGGCAAGCAGATCCTGCCATGCCCGGTCGTCGAGGCCGCTGCGCAGCGCTTCCTCGGCGAGCTGATCCACGGTCTTGCCCTCGGCCAACGCTTTGGCCTCAAGCTCCGTATGCAGCTCGTCGGATACGTGGATGATGCGCGTTGCCATTTCCTTCTCTTTCAAGATTAACCTACCGGCCACCAGCACGGTTGTCAAACGATCCGGGGCGAGCGATCACACCGGACGTGATTCTCTATTACGCCAACAACGGCGTCTCATAGACGGCACTCAAAACTGGTAATCTATCCGCGCCTTTCGCGTACACCTATGCCTACTGGGCAACGGAAAGTGATTCGCGACATCAACCGCGCGTCCGTAGAATTCAAACCAGGCTATTTCGGATGGCGTTTTTTACCTATCAGAAGAGCGAAATCGCTACGCACCAATTGGTGCTCGATCATTGAACTCTCAAGCTTGTCGATGCTGTCAATCATAAGATCTACGTCCGGATCGTGGTCGGGAAAGTTATGAACAATTCCAGAATAGAGAAGGTGTTGAATCGTCCCGCCAAGCTTCTTATCATGGATCACCTCGAAATGTTCATAGAACAACGGAACAATCTGATCCGAACGTATGGCCTCGCTTGGGCACACCCGAATAACCTCCTCGGGCGTGCTTCTACCTTCCGCACGTTTTTCAATGCCGTTTGCATACCAGCGTAGTGACTTGGGAATGATGCCTAACAAATTTTCTGTCAATGCCAGTTGGATATCCGTCCACTGGAATCGCGCAGGTCCGACATACTCCTCCAAAATGAAGTAACCCCGCTCCGTCAAGGCATCGTTCACCTGCGCCATAATGTGTTCCAACGCTTCAAAGTGGTGAAAACTGTGAAGCGCATAGATCAAGTCATAGCGATTCGGCTCCAGTTGAATGTTGTTAAGATCGGCCGCCTCGAATCGCATGCTCATGGATCCATCGGCGTCCTCGAATCGCGAGATATCGAGATCGATGCCGATCCCCGACTTCGCCACGCCCGCCTTCATCGTTTCGGTGAGCGCCGCGCCGTTACCGCATCCAAGTTCGAGCGCGATTTCCACCGGCCCCTCGAATTTCCGTTTGATCCAGTCTCGCCACAGCAAGCCGTCGACCAAGCTCTTTTCGAAATACCGCTGTGCGATGCGCGGATTGTTCAGCCAGAATAATCTCTCGCCGTGCTTGGAGCGGCGTTCGATCTCGTTCCAATGCCCAACCTCGGTATCAGCCGCTGATTCCGGCGCGGCGGGTTCGCTCTGTGATTCGACCGGAACGGCAGGCGCTCCATTGGTAGCGTCCTTAAAGCCTAAAGAAGTCTTGAGTTTCCGCGCCCAACCAAACCGGTCGGCACCGCCGTGTTCTTGCTGCATGCTCTCTCTAAGACGTTCTAACATACCACGTCGCTGTGCGGGCGAAACTAGGGACAGCAACCCCTTCCTCGGAGTTTCTTGAGGGAAATCAGAGACAGACGGACATATCTCATATTTCTCACAAAAAGCGCGACTAAACGGGACACGTCCGTCTGTCCCGAGTTTCCCCCTCCGCTTCTTTCAAATTTAAAGGCGCCTCGATCCGTTTGTTTGCCCGCAACGGCGTGGGTCTATTTTTATCCTGCATAGCTCAGCACCGCTTAATGTAACGGCGGACATCCATCGCACGAAGGCCCTCGCGGCGTTATCTAGAAATGCCGCTCCTGACCGGTCCCGCCCTCCGATGGAAGAGCGCGTGAACTCCTTGCTTAGAAGATACGCGAGGGGTAGCGAGCCGCGTGCCGGGTGATCCTTCAAGTGGCTGTCGCGGCTGGAGAATTCCCGCGTTAGATGCGGGGGATGCGAGCCTGGACTCCCGAAAACGGGACGGGGATTTCCCGGATTTCGTGGAGGGGATTGATGGCGGCAGTCGTGGACGGCGGTCGACGATGACGGGGCGATTCGGAAGGCGACTGATTCGGGAAGACCGTTCGGGTCGGCATTTGTGGCGCGATTGGAGCAGTATTTGATGCGTAAATTGGAAAGGGGAACTCCTGGGCGGCCAGCGAAGTCGCGGAATGCAACGGCGGGAGAAATGCGGGAAATGCTCGTCTGTCCCCTTGGTTTCCCCCCTGGTTTCCCGCGGGAGAAATGTGGGAAATGCTCGTCTGTCCCTGGTTTCCCTGGTTTCCGTCCCTGGTTTCCCCCCTGGTTTCCCCTGGTTTCCCTGGTTTCCCCTGGTTTCCCCCACACCCGGGCACCTCCATTGAACCTCTTTTTTTCGACGATTTGTTCATTTTTCATTGGCTTGCAGCCGCAGAACCCGATGGTCTCTCTCGACGCTTTGCTTATCCGCGATTCCCCGCGGAGCCACCCGCCAGCCTGTGGGGTGTTTGTTTCTGCTAGATTTTGATTCGATGGGTCTGCCTTCGATGACCGGAATCGCAATGCGGAAGTTGAATTTGCTGCTGGTCTGTTCCACGCTGGCGGCCGGAGACCTGGAGCCGCTT
>CAVPKR010000162.1:0-15765 GCA_963705675.1 Terriglobia bacterium | reverse complement strand
CAGGCCGACACCGCGGTTCCTGAGCCCCCGCCGTTGAGGGCCCGCCCCGCGCAGCTGCCCGCCGACATCGGAGACTTCACGGGCCGTGATACGCACGTCAAGCACTTGTGCGACCTGCTGCTCGCGGGCAATGCGGCGAGCAGCCCGGGCGCGGTCTCCTCTCGCACCACATCGGCGACCTGGAGAACGCCGAGACGCTGCGCTCGTTCACCGAGGGCATCGCCCACTTCCGCCGCTTGTTCGACATCGACCCGGCAGGTCGTCGCGCACGATCTGCATCCCGAGTACCTGTCCACCAAGTACGCGCTCGACCTCGACGGCATCGACCTGAACCGGTGCAGCACCATCACGCGCACATCGCCTCCTGCCTCGCGGACAACGGCGAGCAGGGGCCGGTGATCGGCGTCGCGTTCGACGGCACCGGCTACGGCACCGACGGCACCATCTGGGGCGGCGAGTTCCTGCTGGCCGACCTCGCCGGTTTCACCCGCGCCGGCCATCTCGACCCGGTCCCGATGCCTGGCGGGACGGCAGCCATCCGCTCGCCGTGGCGAATGGCCGCCGCCCACCTGGACCGCCGACCCGGACGTTCCCCAGCGCTGGCCGGTCCTGCGCGCAACGCCGACCGCTGGGACGCACGGTCACCGCCATGGCCCGCCGCAGGCGTCAACGCCCCGCTCACCTCAAGCGCGGGCCGGCTGTTCGACGCCGCCGCCGCGATCCTCGGCGTCCGCGACACGATCACCTACGAGGGCCAGGCCGCCATCGAACTCGAACAGCTAGCCGATCCGTCCGAACTGCGGCTTACCCCGCCGCCGTCCGACACCAAGGCACACGCCGTTCACGGGACCCACCGGAGAGACTCGTCATTACGAGTACATCTTCGTGCCCGTGTTCGATGCGGACGGGCGGGTTGCGGCTGTGGCGGGATCCACTCGCGATACTGCGGAGCGGACCCACGCCGAGGAAGCCTTGCGCATGAGCGATGAGCGGCTTACCTTCTCGCTGAACGCCGGCGGCGGCGTCGGGACGTGGGATTGGGACATCGCCAGCGACCGCGTCTACTGCGACGCTCGATTTGCGAAACTGTTCGGGCTCGATCCCGAAAGTGGCGTAACCGGCGCCGATGTCGCAGTTTATCGTCCGGATGCAGATGACAGCCTCGCGCATGGATCCAGCGGATGGAGCCGTCATCAATCGCACGGAGGCGATCCTGCTCAGTTGGATCACGTATTTCAAAACCTCCTCTCGAACTCGCTGAAGTACCGCAGGAAGGATGTGCCGCTCGAAGTCCATATCGACGCTCACCGCGATGGCGAGCGTTGGATTATCGCCGTGAAGGACAATGGGATCGGGTTCGACCAACGTTACGCCGAACGCATCTTCGGCCTGTTCAAGCGTCTTCACAAAGATGAATATCCGGGCCAGCGAATCGTCGAACGATGCGGCGGCCGCATTTGGGCGGGGGCCGAGCCAGGTGAAGGAGGCACCTTCCTTTTCTCGCTTCCGGGAACAGAAGGGAATTAGAAGTGATCTATATTCTCCTGGTCGAGGACAACCTCGGCGATGTCCTGAGCATCACGTCCACCACGAATTGCACGTGGTCAAGGATGGAGGCGAGGCGCTGGCATTCGTCGATCGCATGGGCCAGCTCGACGGGACGCCGTTCCCGGATCTTGTCCTGCTGGACCTGAATCTTGCCAAAGTCCACGGATCGGAAGTTTTAGGCGAGTTTCGCAAGCACCCGGAGTGCGCGCGCACCGGTGATCGCGATTACGTCTTCGGATACGCCTAAGGATCGGACGCAGATGGAGGTGCTCGGCGTCGGATCTCGCGTCCTTTCTGCAGCTTGAAGCATTGGTGCGAGATGTCCTGGCGTCAGGTCAAATCCTTTAGCGCGATCTCGATTAAACTCGCCACGCGGTTGGCATTTTGCAGCTCATTCCCCAGCAGCAGCGCGAGCTTCGATAGGAACAGCACTTCATATTCGGGCCCCGCTCGATCGATCGCCTCGGCCAGGCGTTCCCAAAGAGTTTCCAGATTTTCGATTGGATTGTTCATGATGCCACTTCGATTGGAATCCTCACGTACCCGCGAAAACGCGCCCGCTTCGACCGCACGGGCGGCGCCGCGGAGCTATATTTTGGAAAGCGCGCGAGAAATCTGGAAATCGCGATTCTCGCTTCCATGCGGGCCACGTGCATTCCCGCGCATTGATGGGGCCCCAGTGCGAACGCCAGGTGCCGATTAGGAGAGCGCCGGACATCCAGTCGATCCGGCTCGGGAAACTGATCGGGATCGCGATTCGCGGCGCCGATACACAAATGGATTTGCGTCCCGGCCGCCAGTGAAGTGCCGCCCACGCGCGCCGGCTGAACTGCGATCCGGTTGCCAAGCTGATTCGAGCTTTCCATCCGCAGGAATTCCTCAATCGCGGGACTCATAAGCTCCGGATTTGAACGAAGCAACTGCTGTTGATCCGGCCAGTCGAGTAAGAGCTGCAAGCCGTTTCCAATCAGATTGGTAGTCGTCTCATGTCCGGCATTCAGAATGAAAATGCAATTGTGGAGCAGTTCCGGCTCACTGAGTTGTTCCGAGTCGCCTTGAATCAGCCGGGTCAGGACATCTTTTTCCACGTCCAGCGGGTGAAGCTTGCGGTCCGCCACCAGGGTCCGCAGATAATCCAGGAATTCGGATACCGCCTGATTGCCCGCGCCCAGTATTTCTTTCGACGGATTCGGTTCGAGAGCGCTCAGAATCGCCAGCGACCATCCGCGCAACGGCTGACGATCCCCGTGCGGCATGGCCAACAGGTTGCCGATCACTTCCACTGGAATAGCCGCCGCGAAATCAGCGACCAGGTCGGCGCGGCGCTGCTCCTGAATCCGATCGAGTAAGCGATCCACAAGTTGAACCAGCGGCTCCTCCATCGCCGCCAGCGCCTTCGGCGATAGCGCCCCGGCGATCAGCCGCCGGACGCGGGTATGCAGCGGAGGGTCGTTAAACACCAGGCTGGTGGTGTGATGGCGATACAAGGGACAATCGCCGAACTTAGGATAAAACTCTATTTTTTTATCGGAACTGAACGATTTCGGGTCGCGGTAGATTTCGAGCACATCGGCATAGCGTGTCAGGAAATAGGAGCCGTCGGGCAGTTGATGGACCGGATCGGTTGAACGAAGCTCGCGATAGTAAGGATACGGGTTGTCGTAGAAATCGGCGGGCAACGCGCGAAGGTCGAACATCAGCTGCCGTTCACCCTAGTCTCGAAAAAACCAGCGCTCGCATCCCACTATAGTAGCGGCGTTTTGCGGCGATCGCATCGCGGAACCGTATTTTGGTAATCTTGATTTATCGGTTCAGCCCTCTTTAGGAGAAACCTCTTGAAATCTTCGATTTGTGTAATTGGCCTCGCCATTGCCGGATGCCTCTCGGCCGCGGATGCGCCTACGTTTTCGAAAGACGTCGCGCCTATCCTTTATGAACGATGCCTGGAGTGCCATCGCCCCGGCGAAGCCGCCCCCATGTCGTTCCAGAACTATAAGGAAGTCCGGCCGTGGGCGAAAGCCATCAAGCAGCAGGTCGCGACGCATTCCATGCCTCCCTGGGACGCCGACCCGAAGATTGACAAATTCTCGAACGATCGCAGCCTGACTGATTCGCAGGTCGCCACCCTGGTGAAATGGGCCGATTCCGGCGCACCCGAGGGTAATCCGGCGGACATGCCGAAAATGCCAGAATTTACTAAAGGGTGGGCGATGGGCAAGCCCGATCTGACCTTCGACACCGGCAAGGATTTCAAGATCCCAGCCGACGGCGTGGTCCCTTATCAATATTTCAAAGTCGATCCAGGCTTCAAGGAAGATACTTGGATTCAGGCTGTGGAGGTCCGTCCGCAACAGCGTACCCAGGTTCACCACATCCTGGTGTTCGTTCAGGATGGAAATCAACGCGTGACGCGCGCGGGTGAACAGTTTAGCGACATGCTGATCGGCTATGCTCCCGGCGTCCCCACCATCACCTGGGATCCCGATACCGCCTATCTGGTCAAAGCCGGATCTACGTTCCTGTTTCAGGTGCACTACACAGTGAATGGCAAGGAAGCGCTGGACCGCTCCGTCCTGGGCTTGAAAATTCGCAAGGATAAGCCGGCGTACCGGGCGTTCTCGGGCTCAGCCACTCAATTCCGGCTAGATATTCCGCCCAACGATCCAAGCTACGAAACCAAGGCGACTTACACCTTCAAGGAAGATGTGACCTTGCTGGATATGACCCCGCACATGCATCTGCGGGGCAAGGCCTTCAAGTACGTCCTGACCTATCCGGACGGACGCAGCGAAGAACTGCTGAACGTTCCCCGTTACGAGTTCAACTGGCAATTGAGCTACATACTCGCGAAGCCGCGTCAGGTACCCGCGGGGTCGAAGATGGAAGCCACCGCTTGGTACGACAATTCCGTGAACAATAAATGGAATCCGGATCCCACGCAGAATGTGAAATGGGGCGACCAGACGTTCCAGGAAATGATGATCGGATTCTTCAATTACAAGGTTCCCGTCGATCAAACCGAGCCCGCTAAGACGCGCGCCACGCCCGCCCAGTAAGCGAGCCGATGAAAATTCTGTTAGCGATGGACACTTCGTCCGCCAGCCAGGCTGTGCTGGAGCAGATGGCTGCGCGACCCTGGCCTGCGGATTCTTCGTTTGAAGTGGTCAGCGTGGTTGAACCTACCCACTTGTGGACCACCTCGGAAGTGGCCCAGGAAACGGCTCGATCCGCCGAGGAAGTAGTACGGACCGCCGTCGCCCGCCTGGAGTCGAAAGGCCTTCATGCAACCGGCGCGGCTTTGCCCGGAGATCCCAAGTCCGTCATACTCGATCGCGCTCACAGTATAAATGCGGATTTCATCGTCGTCGGGTCGCATGGGGCGTCCACATTGAAGCAGTTGATATTGGGATCCACTGCGACGGCGATATTGCGTCACGCGGCGTGCTCGGTGGAAGTGGTGCGCGCTCACGGACAGTCCGCGGATGGTGAAACCATGAAGGTGCTGTTAGCCACCGACGGCTCCGATCATTCCGAGCAAGCCGCGCGATCCATCGCGGAACGCCCGTGGCCGGCCCATACGGAAGTCCGTGTTCTGAGCGTGGTGGAAATCGTGCTGCCCACCTCTCGCGTGTTCCTGGAACCTCCGCTTATGGATTCCGCCTTCATCGAATCGGCTCGCGCCGACGCGATGCAGCGCGCGCAGGACGCGATCGCCCAGGCGACGCAAATCCTATCCACGTCCGGATTAGACGTATCCGACTCGATTTCCGTTCTGCTCGACACTCCGAAGGCCATCATTCTCGACGAAGCCGCCAAATGGGATGCCGATCTTATCGTGGTCGGCTCGCATGGACGGCAGGGAGTGGACAGGTTTCTTCTCGGCAGCGTTTCCGAGGGGATCGCCATGCACGCGGATTGTACCGTCGACGTGATCCGGAAGATTCGTTAGATTCAAGCCAACGGCGGGTGTACGATGGCGTTAAGGAAGCTCGATTCTTCCCGACCCTATGCCCGAAACCCAAATGATTCATTGCCCGGCTTGCGGCGCGGTCAACCGGGTGGCGCCTCAGCCTCTCCATGAAGGTCGAAAGGCCGTCTGTGGACGCTGCAAAGCCGATCTCCCGGCCGGCAGCCCTGTGATGACCATCACGGATTCCACTTTCTCAAACGAAGTGGAGCGTTCGACATTGCCGGTCCTGCTGGATATGTGGGCCGCATGGTGTGGACCCTGCCTTCGACTTGCCCCGGTGGTAGAGGAAATCGCCGGTCAAATGGCGGGGCGTGTTCTCGTTGCTAAACTCAACGTCGACGAAAATCCGATCTCGGCGGAGCGGTTTAATATTCGCAGCCTTCCTACGCTTCTAGTGCTCAAGAACGGCCGCGAGATCGATCGCATCGTCGGCGCGCTACCCAAGGGGGAGATTCTGCGCCGATTGGAACAGGCCATCGCTTAGCGATTCGATGGTTCCGGCTGGGTTTCTTCGACCGTCTCGCGGACGGCGAAACTTAGTTCACTCAAGCCCCGCGTAGGCTGAAGATCCAGGAAAGCCTGCACCAGCGTAGGATCAAACTGCTTGCCTTTTTCCTCTTGGATCGCATCCAGAGCCACGTCGATCCCCATCGCCTGCTTATACGGACGCGCGTGCGTGATCACATCGAACACGTCGACGATGCTCACAATTCGAGCCTCCAGCGGAATGTCGCTGCCCTGAAGGCGGTAATATCCGGTACCGTCCCAGCGCTCGTGATGATACAGCGCGATCCGCTCCGCCATCTGGAGAATCGGAAACTTGCTTCCGGACAGGATGATCTTTCCGATCTCGGTATGCCGCTTGATCTGAATGTATTCGTCGTCGGTTAATTTGGCCAGGCTTAAGCAAAATGCCGTCCGGAATCCCAATCTTTCCCACATCGTGCAGCGGCGCCGCCCGCCGAATCACTTCGACGTGGCTGGGCTGCAATCCGACCGATCGTGCCAGCAGCGCAGCCAGTTCGCCAACCCGCTGCGTATGTTGACCCGTGCAATCGTCGCGATATTCCGCCGCTAATGCCAAGCGCTGCAAGATCTCCAGCTGGGCCTCTTCGAGATCCTGCGTACGCGCCAGGACCTTCGCTTCGAGACTCTCATTATGCCGCCTCAACTCGACGTGCAGCCATCGCGTTTCGAGCAGATTATAGATCCTCAACAGCGCTTCGGCGACGTCAATGGGCTTGGTCAGGAAATCTTTCGCCCCCAACGCCAGCGCTTCTTGTTTCGCTTTTCGGGAATTGTCCGCAGTCAGGATCAGGACGGGCACGAAGGCCCCCATGGGCACACGCGAGCGAAGCTGCTTCAGCAGCGCGAACCCATCCACGTTCGGCATTCTCAAATCCATCGCAATCAGGTCCGGCTGAAAATCCGTGAACTCCGCCAGCACCTTTCGGGAATCCGTCAGGCTACTTAACTGGGTGTAGCCTGCGCCTTTAAGGGTCCGCTCCAGCAGAAGAACGTTTTCCGGCTGATCGTCGACGATTAAGATCCGGCTATTTAGAAGGATTTTCTTGTGCATATACTTCTTGCGGCTCGTTTTGGGAAATTCCACTGGACGGAATCGATAGCTCAAGGAGCTCAATGAACTTGCGAATATCCAGCGGTTTGGTCAGGTAATCGCGTACGCCAGGCATCCAGCAGCCGGGAGATCTGTCCCGCCGTGGCATCGGCGCTGAGAATCGTGACGGGAATGCGTTGCGTCCTGGGGTTGGCCCGCAAACGGCGCAGGATCTCCTCGCCGGAAATATCCGGAAGATGAAGGTCGAGCAGGATCCAATCCGGAGCATGCAGCTCCGCCAGGTCCAGGCCGAGATTGCCATCCATCGCCGAAAGCAGGCGGACGCCCGGCCGATGGGCAAAAATCCGTTCGATCAGCCGCAGATTCGACGGGTTGTCTTCGACATAGAGCACGGTCCCGCGGGACGGGCCGTTGGAGGCCTCCCGCAAGGCCAGCGCAGCCGGGCTCCGCCTTGAGGATCTCTATCGGATCGTCAATCATCGATAACTCGATGAAAAATTTGCTGCCGAATCCCACCGCGCTTTCGACGCCGATGGTCCCTCCCATGGCTTCGATCAACCGCTTCGATAGAGCTAACCCGAGTCCGGTTCCTCCAGCGTCGCGAGTATCCGCATCCAGACGCTCGAAGGGAGTGAAGATTCGTTTCAACCCCTGTGCGGAAATTCCTGGGCCGGTATCGGTCACCTCGATCCGAAGCTTGGCGGGGACGTTTTCCCTGCACGCGATCGACACAACTCCTCCGGTGCGGTTAAACTTAATCGCGTTCGACAGCAGGTTCAGCAGAACTTGCTTCAGCCTCTGACGATCCGCGTGGACATAATGATCGCAGCAGAGCGCGACTTCCGAGTTAAGGTTCACGCGCTTTTCGATCGCGAGAGGACCCACTAAATCGATCGCGTCTTTCAGCGCATCCTTCACGCCCACCGGCTCCGACGATAACGTGATCCGGCCGGACTCGATGCGGGCCAGATCGAGAATCTCATTGATCAGATCGAGGAGGTGATACCCACCCTTTAGGATGTGATAAACATTGTCCGCCTCCTGCTCGCTCAGATGTCCGAGCTCTAGCAACTGTGCGAAACCCAAAATCGAGTTGAGCGGCGTGCGCAGCTCATGGCTCATGCGGGAAAGGAACTCGCTTTTGGCGTGATTGGCGCTTTCGGCGTCCTGTTTTGCGGCCTCCAATGCCTCGGCGGCCCGCTTTTGCGCCGTGACGTCGCGAAGCACGATTACCCCGCCTTTGGTCTCACCGGCGTCATCCCGCAGCGGGCGCGCCGCCACCGATAGCCAGGTTCCTTCGGCAGCGCCGGCCGGCGACGAAGATCTCCTCCGCGTCGACGGACTCGCCGCGAATGGAGCGTACAAACGGAAGCCGATCCGACGGGTATAGTGTCACCATATCGGGAAGAAACAGACCGTACAGGCGAGCCCATTGATCCGAATCCCCGGTAAAAGAGCGGGCGCCCATCATTTGCCGCGCGGCCGGGTTAAACACCAGGAATTTGCCGCTTGAATCAGCGACGACTACTCCGTCACCCATGCTGTCGAGAATGGACTGGAGAATGCGCGTCTGATTCTCTAAGGCTGCTCGCGAAGCGCTTAGCTCCTGGGCCTGCCGTTCCACTTCTTCGAGCGTTGCCTTACGAACCGTGATATCAGCCAGCACGCCCAACAAACGGCGGTCCTGGACTTCGGATCCGTACGACTGGGCTGTCACGGTCATCCAGCGGATCGCGCCACCGCGCATCTGCACGCGGTATTCAATCTGAAAGGAGCCGCTTTCCGCTGCAATGCGGTGCAGAGCCTGCTCGATGCGATCGCGATCCTCGGGATGCACGATAGCGATCCATTCGCTGGCGGTTCCGGGAAGCAGTTCGGCCGGAATCGCGTCGCTCTGGAACGCTTCCGATCCGGCATGATAGCGAATGCGGCCGGTGCCAGGCTCCAGTTCCCAGATAATCACACCGCCGCCTTCGAGTGCGAGTTTCAATTCCTCACTCCGGGACGCGATTACGGCTCCCGCCCGTTCAATGGCGCTTGCCAGACGGCCCAGCTCATCTTGCCTGGTTACCAGCTCCTCAGAAGGCAACCCCTCCGCCAGACAGAACGCGTTGCTCTCCAGCCGGACCACCCGGCGCTTGATGCTCCCGGTGAGTAAGACAACCCCTAAGACACCGGAGAGCAGGCCGGCGAACTCCGTCACGTAGATCCAGAAATGCAATTTGGCCTGACGGTCGGCTTCGCCCTTCATCTCGTCCTGGAATCGTTTGGACTCGGCTGTTCCCAATTCATTCACCGCCAGGATCACATCCGGCGAGATCTTGGCCGCGGCCCGCTGCTCCTCCGAAGCCGGTTTCGATCGAGTTTCCGGGGAGGAGTAGTAATCCCTTAGCGACTTCAGTCCTTCGAACCGCGACTGGACCAACAGCCTCAACTTTTCGAGGCGCTGCTCTTGCTCGCGATCGCCGGCCATCAACTCGCCGACTTTCTTAAATAAGGGATCAATGGCTGCCCGCGTCAGACTGAAAGGATAAATGCCATCTTCGCGCCCGTTCAGGCCGTAATTCCGGACCTCAGATTCGGCCGAAATCAGAACGACGAACATATTCTGAAGCTGGGCTCGCACCTCGACGCCACGCTTCAAATGCCGGTCAGCGTCGGCCTTGGCGTGCTCAAGACTACTCACCAGCATCGCGGACATCGCTACCGCAATTACCGGGAGCACCAGAACGGTCAGGCCCTTGATCCTCAGCGAGAGATCGAGCCATCGACGGAACAGCGGGTTGAGGAAGCCCGGGACCCTGAGCATATGTATTACCTCTTAGGGTCAATCGGTTTTATTCCTGCAATTCATTAGAAATATCCCAAAATTAAGCGTTGTATATGCCGAAATGCAGACTCGCCCCGAAAGCCCTTATCATTAACAACATGCGAGCTCTACAGATCCTGCAGTTCGGCGACCCGACGGTGCTTCGACTGGTGGAGGTTCCAGATCCGGTTCCATCCTCGGGAACCGCGATAGTTCAGGTGACGGCCGCCTCGATTAACCCTTCCGATGTGATAAATGTCGCGGGCCGCTTCCCGGCTACCACGCTTCCTCGAATCCCTGGCCGCGACTATGCGGGAATCGTGAAGGCAGGCCCGTCAGAATGGATCGGCAAGCGAGTCTGGGGTTCCGGCGGCGATACCGGCTTCACGCGCGACGGCACCCACGCGGAATACCTGGAAGTTCCGGTCGCAAGCCTGTCCCAGACGCCTTCGACCTTGACCGATCCCGAAGCCGCTTCGGTAGGCGTGACCTTCCTCGCCGCGTGGTGTGGCGTGGTCGAGTATGCGCGCCTCACAGCCGGCGAGACCCTGGCCGTCATCGGAGCCGCAGGCAGCGTGGGTAGCGCCGGCCTGCAGATCGGCCGTTCGATGGGAGCTAAGGTGTTCGGCATCGATCGCGGTCCGGGTAATTCCATCATCGTTTCCACTCCCGAAAATACGGCTGCCGCCCAAATCCGTGGCTGACCCAAGGCCGAGGAGTCGACGTGGTCCTGAACGCAGTGGGCGGCCCGATGTTCGAAGAAGGTTTGAAAATGCTAGCGCATCGCGGCCGAATGGCGATCCTCGCCTCTCCGGGGCAAAGGCAAGTGCAATTCGATATACCGGATTTTTATCACAACGAAAGCCAATTGTTTGGAGTAGATACGTTAAAGCGGGATTTGACCGCCTCGTCGGCAATCTTAAACCAGCTTCGCCAAGGTTTTGAAAACGGTAGCTTCAAAGCTCCCGCGATCCATAGCGTGGTTCCGCTGGACGAGGCGATCCCCGCTTACTTGAAGTTTCTAAAGGAGTCGCCGGCAGAGTGGTGCTGGCTCCCAAACCGCTATAGCCCGGCGGTCAGAGTTTTTTGAAGCCGGGTGTGTCCATACTTCTTGGCCAGCGCCGACGCCGTCAGCCCCTCTTTCGTGCGGGCTGCGGGATTTGCTCCGGATTTAAGTAATAGCTGGACTAGCGACTCATCCCCGAAATCGATCGACGCAGCGTATAGCAAGGGTGTCATTCCCTTTTTGTCGACATGATTCACATCCGCGCCGTGTTCGATCAGCAGCTTTGCGACCGCGGTCATATTACCGATCGCCGCCCATCCCAGCGCTGTGATCCCGTCGTCGTCCGGTTGATCGATCTTCGCGCCACAATCGATGGCTGCCTGCACGGTAGCCACATTGCCGAAAAAGGTCGAAACCAAGAGCGGGGTGGCTGCGAAGGTTCCCAGGAACATCGCCTTGGATTCGATGTTGTCGCCGGCTCTTTTAAGGACCGGCAGAATTTCGGCGTTCCCAGCTCCTGCCGCCAGCACCATCGGCGAGGCGTTGAACATTGGAGTACTCGCGCCTTTCGCCAATCGCGCTTCGGCTCCGTGATCCAGCAAGAATTGCATCGCCGGGGCGGACCCCGGATATTGCGCGGCCACCATCAGGGCAGAGTAGCGGGTTTTAGACCGGCCGTTAACCTTTGCCCCGCGGGCGATCAGCAATTTTGTCTTGTCGAGGTCGGGCTGGACCGCCATCAACAGCGTAGTGCCGCCGGATTTCGTGGCGGAGTTCGGATCCAATCCTTTGTCGATCAGGGCTTTCAATTCCATAGCGCTTCCGAAAATCGCGGTATCCATCCAGGGCTCGGGCGAGGGAGCCGCTTCCGGAAGCTCCGGCTTAGCGGCGGAAGCGGCAGCCGGCAGTGACAAAGCCAGGGCGCGAATCGCCCAGGTTGCTCCCATGACGGAAACGAACTGGTCGTGTCCATACGGATATCCAGTCTCGAAATAGTTCGGACTGACCGGCGCCGGTGGATGCACTCTCGAAACCACATGCCACGATCCGTCGGGAGCTTGAGAGCGCAGTAGAAACTCGGTCCCATGCTTCCATGCCGGATTCGACGATGCGTGTGGATCCGTTTCCGCCAGCGCGACCAGGACCTCGCCGGTGGAATAGACGTCACTCGACCGGCCTTTCATCGCGCCCCAGCCTCCGTCCTTTTGCTGCGAAGATAAAAGAGCCCGTGCCAGCTTGCCGATGAGGATAGGATCGCCGCCGGTCCACGAAAGGCCGTTCAACTGCATCACGCGATCCTCGGTGAGCGGCGCCGGAGCCGACATCAACCAGGTTCGCGCCTTATCGAGACGAGACTTCGTCTCTGCCGCAAGACTTGGATGCGCGTAAAGCTGCAGCGCCCGCGACGCGATGGCAGTAGCTGTCACGGTCGAATAAGATTGCGGCGGCCGCACGTCAAGCGTGTCCCAGTGGCCGTCCGATTTTTGCCGCGCGGCGACCAGCCGGGCATAGATAGCGGTCGTGATGCCAGGTTGTGCTCCGGCCGCATTCGCGCCCAGCAGCATATTGCCCTCATCGAGCGCCGGATCAATCACGTAGTTGTATTGAACCGCGCGATCGACATCCGTCAAGAAACGAAACGCACGTGCCGAGGACGCACGCGCCAAGGTTTCGTCCACCGGAATCCCGTGCTCACGCGCGGTTCGAAACGCCTGGGGAGGCAGCGATTGATGATGGCACGAATGACAGTCCTGCGACCAGGTTTTCTGAGAGGCTTGAATTAGCGCTATCGCCTTGCCAGCTGCGTCGCGAGCACTATCGGCGGCCCACAGGGACGAGGCGAGGCAGAAGATCCCCAAGATTCGCATTGGCTGAGTTTATCATCACTTTGGACCGACCCTTTGGGTCTCGTTAGAATCAGGCCTCCGGCTCTCAGCCGCCCGCGGTAAACTGGTCCGCATGCTCCGCCACAAATCGAAACGACTGATTGTGTTTGCCGGCATCCTGTCCTGTGCCGCCGCTATCGCGCAACCGCTGCCCACGGCTAAGCGCCCCGAAGACGCAGGATTCTCTTCGCAGCGCCTCGAAACCGCCCGTAAAGTGATCAAAGACGATGTGGAGAAAAAGGCTCTCCCGGGCGCCGTCCTGCTGATCGTTCACAACGGCAAAGTCGTCGATTTCGACGCGATCGGTTTTCAGGAGCGGGCGAACCAGACCGCGATGAAAAAAGATTCGATCTTCCGGGTCGCGTCCATGTCGAAGCCGATCACTACCGTCTCCGCGATGATCCTCGCCGAGGAAGGGAAGCTCGACATCGGCGCCAATGTGTCGCAATATCTTCCCGAATTTCGCGGCGTCAAAGTGGGAGCTGAAGGAGTCGCACCCAAGCGCGCGATGACGGTGCAGGACTTGATGCGCCACACTTCAGGGCTGACCTACGGCCTGTTCGGCAACTCGCCGGTTGACCAGATGTATCGCAAGGCCGATATCTTCAATTCCAAGTCTCTCGCCGAGATGGTGAAGACCGTCGCCGGCATGCCGTTGCTCCACCAGCCGGGCGAAGCCTGGGAATATAGCGTCTCTACCGACGTGCTGGGGCGCATCGTCGAAGTGGTCAGCGGAGTGGACCTCGATACTTTTGTCCAGGAGCGCGTCACTGGTCCGCTGAAGATGCCTGACACCGGATTTTGGGTGAAGCCGGCAGCGATGCCGCGTTTGGCTCAGCCGGATGCCAAGTCGACTCTGCCCTTCGCCGACCCGTCGCAGAAACCGGCGGTTTTATCCGGCGGCGGGGGCATGTTTTCCACCGCCGGCGACTACGCCCGCTTTTCGCAGATGCTGCTGAATGGCGGCGAGCTGGAAGGCGTCCGCATTCTCTCGCCGAAAACCATCGCGCTGATGACCTCCGATCAGCTTCCCGCAACCGTCGAGCGTCACACGCCGGTCGCGATGGCGCTGGGAGCTTTTGGTCCGGTTCCCGAAATGGGCACCAGCTTCGGCCTCGGCTTCGCGGTTCGCGTCGATCCGGGCCGCAATCCCGTCCCTGGATCAGTGGGGGACTTCTCCTGGGGCGGAATCACGGGGACGCTGTTCTGGGTGGATCCCAAGGAAAAACTAGTGGCCGTCTTCATGGCGCAAGGCAATCAAGCCGCCAACAATATGATCTGGCGGCAGACCCGTACGATGGTTTATCAGGCTCTGATGAACTGATCGTCCAACTGAGCAAGGCCGGAGGACGTGTCAACTGCGACCGCATGCTACGCATGGCGGCCCAGGGAAGAGTTACGCCAGCGACGATTTATACAGCGCCAGTAGCTTGCCCCATGCCCGCTCCGCATCGGGCTGGTTGTAGACCGGCTTTCCGTTTTGCATCGGCATATCCGGCACGCACCAACCGTGCATTGTATCCTGATACACCTCGATTTCCGCGGGCACGTGCGCGGCGGCGAAGGCCTCTTTTAGTTTGTCTTTCGCATCCGGCTGCTGCTTATCGTCGCTCGCCGCAATCCCGAAATACATGTTGGCCTTAATCTTCGGAGCCAGGAGGTGCGGGCTATTCGGCTTGGCGGTAACCAATCCGCCGCCATGGAACGACGCACCTGCGCCCACCCGATCGGGAACCGTGGCGCAAGTCCTCAACACTAGCGGACCTCCCATGCAGTACCCCTGCGTGCCGATCTTCTTCGACTTGTTCACCTGCTTCTGCGCGTCGAGGAAAGCAATATAAGCGACGGCATCTTTCTCTGCCGCGCCATCGGCTGTCACCGAGCCCATCAGCGGAGTCAGCTTCGCCCGGTCCGTTGGATTCGAAAAGTTGAAGGTTGAGGCATCCGAGAACGGTTCTTTGGCGACGCGATAGAACGGGTTCGGCACCAGCACGGAATATCCGTCCGCCGCCAGCCGTTTGGCGAATCCACGCATCGAGGCGCGCAAGCCGAAAGCATCCGGCCAGATCAGCACGCCCGCATGCGATCCAGTGGCCGGGTGAATGAACGCCGCATCGCAGGTCCCGTCCGGCGTCTTGATTTCGACCGCCGTCTCAACCACTGGCATTCCCGCGCCGGAGCCGGTTCCCGCTGCGACGACAATTCCAGCCGCAACCGACATCCCTACAAAATCGCGTCGCGGCAGATCCTGATTATCTCTCGTTTCGTCGGACATGAAGGTCTCCTCTTCCATGAGTGTATCTCGATCCGGTCTGAATGATAGAATCGCTACTCATGTACCGATCACTTGCGTTTGTAGCCGCCCTGTTCGTTGGGATCTATCCCGTCGCCGCCCAAAGCCTCAAGCGAGCCGCTCCTGCCGAAGTGGGTTTCTCGGCCGACCGGCTCGGGCTAATCACTCAGATGCTGAAGGAAGACACGGGCAAGGGAGCGATGCCTGGCGCCGTGATCCTGATCGCGCGCCATGGCAAAATCGCGATGTTCGAGCCCGTCGGCACGCTCGATCCGGGCACTAAAGCGCCGATGACGAGAGAAGCCATCTTTCGGATCTACTCGATGAGCAAGCCGATCACGACGGTTGCCGCGATGACGCTGGTCGAGGACGGGAAAATCCTCCTGAACGATCCGATCTCGAAGTACCTCCCCCAATTCGCGCAAATGAAGGTCGGAGTAGAAAAGCCCGATCCCGCGGGCGGCAAGCCCACGCTGGAGCTGACCCCCGCGCGTCGTCCCATCACCGTGCAGGACCTGATGCGCCACACCTCCGGCATCACCTACGGATTCTTCGGCAACGGCATGGTCAAGAAAGCCTATCTCGAAGCCGGCGTGACCAGGGGCGACTACACCAACGCCGAGTTCGCTGACCGTATCGCGAAAATGCCGCTCGCCTACCAGCCCGGAACCACT
>CAVPKR010000161.1:0-35135 GCA_963705675.1 Terriglobia bacterium | reverse complement strand
CCAGCGCTACTGGCGCGGTCATGACTACTTCCTGACCGACTCTCTGAGCCAGCTGCATGGAAATCATCTGTTCCAATATGGCGGCACCTATCAGCGGAACCATGATATTCACGGACGCAACGACAACGGAGTGGGCATCGACACTTCACCCGCCTATATCGCGGGCAGCACTTCTCTGGGCACTGGCATCAGCAGCTCGGCGTACACTCTGCCGGCGGGTGCGGCTTCGGGCGACCTCTCGAACTACCAGGTCCTGTTCGATCAGGTTACCGGAACGCTGACTCAAACTCAGGTTATGTATACCCGCAGCGGCCAGAACCTGGCCCTGAATCCGCTGGGCACTCCCGGGTTCGACGACAGCATCATTCCCAGCTATAACTTGTTTGTGAGCGACACCTGGCACATCAAGCCGCATCTGACCATCACCTACGGCCTTACCTATGACCTCTCGATGCCGCCTTATGAACTGAACGGCAAGCAAGTCGAAATGGTGGATGCAGCCGGGACTCCGATCGCCCTCAAGTCTTATCTTATTGAAAAGCAAACGGCGGCCCTGGCGGGATCGGTATTCCAGCCGCAAGTAGGCTTCGATCTTATCGGAAACGCCGCAGGCGGCCAGAACAAGTATCCTTACTCTCCGTTTTATGGCGGATTCAGCCCTCACGCCTCGATGGCCTGGAATCCGAACTTCAGCGGCGGGATGATGGAGAAGATATTCGGGCATAACAATACTGTGATCCGCGGCGGCTACGGCCGCATTTACGGCCGGCTGAACGGCGTGGATCTGATGCTGGTGCCGCTGCTCGGCCCCGGCTTGCTGCAGGCTGTGGCGTGCGTCGGTCCCACGATCTCGGGGACCTGCGGCGGTGCTGGCGGCGCGACGCTTTCGACGGCGTTCCGTGTCGGCGTGGACGGATTAGCGGCTCCGCTTCCGACCGCTACCGCGACTCTTCCTCAGCCGTTCGTCCCGGGTACCGTGCAGAACGGAATCCTCAATGCGGCGGCTGCCGATGGATCGCAGCTCGATCCGAACCTGAGACCGAATCACTCCGACGAGTTCACTTTGACGATCCAGCGCTCATTCTCCTCGAAAATGATCTTGGAAGTCGGCTATATCGGCCGCAAGATCAGCAATGAATTCCAGGAGATCAACATCGATGCGCTGCCGACGATGACCACGCTTGGTGGACAGAGCTTTGCCTCGGCCTACGCTGCCGTCTACACGGAGTACTGCGGGCTGCAAGGCGCCACCGCTTCGGGTACCTGCAACAAGACCGCCGGCGCAGTGACCCCGCAACCGTTCTTTGAGGCGGTTATGGGCGGACCGAAGTCGGCATACTGCGCCGCGTTCGCGAGCTGCACCGCTGCCGTTGTGGCCGCGGAAGGCTCCAACGTTGCGACTACGAACGTCTACAGCCTGTGGACCGATATCGCCAAGTCTCCTAGCTATGCTTTAGGCAAGACGCTGCTCAATCAGAGCGTCGTACAGGGCCAGACCTTTCCGGCCCAGCTTGCGGGCTCCTTCGATTACATCAACTCCTACGGACACGGGAGCTACAATGCGTTGTTCACCACGTTCAAGACCATGAACTGGCACGGATGGACCACCCAACAGAACTTCACCTGGGGCCGCGCTTTGGGCACCGGGAGCGTGGTTCAGGCGAGCAGCTCCATCACGGTACCGGATCCTTTCGATTTCAAGAATTTCGGTACTTACGGCATACAGCCCTTCGACGTGAAGTTCACGTATAACTTCGTCTCGTTCTATCAGGTGCCGTTCTTTAAAGAACAGAAGGGCATACTGGACACGCGCTGGGCGGCTGGACAGTATCTCCGCTGTTCACAGCGCGTTCGGGTCTCCCATTGCGGGTTACCTGCGACGCCTCCAGCACTTGCTCCGGCCAGACGGCGGATCAGTCTGAGCAGTATTCGCAGGCCGCTGGCGTGTCACCCTTTACCGGTGGCTACGCAGGGGAAGGCTATTACAACTTCCAGAACGGCGTTACGACGGGTCCTGGATCGTCGGGCAATCCTGCTAAGGGCGGCTCGGGGATCAACCTCTTCAACAATCCGGTGGCGGTCGCCGCCGAATTCCGGCCCTTTGTTCTCGGTCTGGATAACCAGTCCGGCGGCGCGGGTGTCATCCGCGGCTTCCCGTACTGGAATCTGGATGCCACGGTTTCGAAGGACATCCGGGTCACGGAGCGCTTCGGCGCCACGCTGGTCATTCAGTCGGTGAACGCGCTCAACCACTTCGTGCCGTCAAATCCCGGCGCGGCCATACAATCGACCTCCGCGTTTGGCGTGGTGACGAGTCAATACGCCAGCGGCAACGGGATTTCGGCTCGCTGGATGGAGTTCGGCCTGCGGCTTCGGTTCTAACGAAAAAACTGCAGCTTCCGCAATCGAGAGGGGCCGGGAAACCGGTCCCTCTTTTTTTGTTTTCAGGTCGTGTGATCCATGATGATCTTCCAGCCCTTTGCGGTTCTCTCGAAAATCAGGCTATAGATTCCACCCGCCTCGCCCCCGCCTTCGGCCGTGCGCTCCAACCGCCAACGCCCCAAAACGTACGCGTAATTCGGACCCATGAAGTGAATCTCCAGGTCCGAAAACGTCAGATGCCCCATCGACGCGAGGGTCGGGTAATGGGTCTGATAGCGCACCCGGACCTCTTCGAGCCCCTTGGTAATCTTGTCGCCGACGAAGGTCGTATTGGACGCGTAACCCTGCAGAAACCCTTCCGTGTCGCCGCGATTCCAGGCGGTTTGCTGGCGGGAGAGAATCGAGCGGATCTCGGCTTCCTGCGACGGATTGGACTGCGCGGCCGCAGATAAAACCGCCGCGGACAGGATCAACATTCTGGAGGCTGTTTTTTTCGTTATCATGACAGTGATGGTCCAGCGGGACTCCGTTTACAGCCCGCCAGTTTCGCTCTCCAGGTTATCCGAAATCGAATCGGCGTTGGGAGAAGCCATTCGCGGCAAAGCGGAAGTGCTTCGCCTGTCGCTCGCATGCCTGCTGGCGCGAGGACATTTGCTGATCGAGGATGTACCCGGAGTGGGCAAGACTACCCTTGCGCAGGCGATGGCGCGGGCCGTCCGGTCCAGCTTCCATCGGCTGCAATTCACGTCGGATATGCTGCCCAGCGACGTGCTCGGCGTCACCATCTATAACGCGCATAGCCAGGAATTCGAGTTCAAGCAAGGTCCGGTGTTCACCAACTTCCTGCTGGCCGATGAAATCAACCGTGCGACTCCCAAGACGCAATCGGCGCTGCTGGAGGCGATGAATGAGCTGCAAGTGACCATCGACGGCCGGTCCTGGCCGCTGGCGCAGCCCTTCATGGTGATCGCGACCCAGAATCCGGTGGAGCATCACGGCACCTATCCGCTTCCCGAATCCCAGCTCGACCGGTTCCTGATGCGGATTCGCATCGGCTATCCGGATCACGCCGCGGAGCGGACCATCGTCCGCCAGACCGCTCCCATGCAGGCCGACCACGCGCGGCCCGTGATCTCCGGGGATGAGCTGATCGCACTGCAAGAGGCGGTGCAGCAGGTCACCGTGGATGACGCGCTGGTGGATTACATGCTCGCGATTGTTGAGCAAACCCGCAAGCATGAATCGCTGTCCATGGGCGTCAGTCCGCGCGGCGCACAGGCGCTTGTATCGCGCGACGCAGGCTCTGGCAGCGGTCGAAGGCCGGGATTACGTCACGCCGGACGATGTGAAGCGGCTGGTGGCTCCGGTATTCGCGCATCGCATCATGGTGAACACGCGCATTGCGATCGCGCAGAGATCGGCGGAAGTCGCCGAAAAAATCCTGGGCGAGATCCTTACGCTGGTGGACGTCCCCCTGTAGCTCCCGAACATACCAATGAAAACCGCAATTGTGGGCCTGCCGATGGTGGGCAAGACAAGTCTGTTTACGATCCTGACCGGCGTGCATGAGGCCGCGCGCGTGGGCAACCTGGAAGCTCGGGTGGGTGTGACCAAGGTCCCCGACGCCCGCCTGGACGCGCTGGCGAAGATTTTCGATCCGCCGAAGATCACCCACGCGACCGTCGAATATCTCGACTTCCCAGCCATTTCGAAGGAAGCCTTGCGGGATCCCAGCTACCTGGCCAGCCTGCGCGTCGTCGATGCGATGGCGCACGTGCTGCGCGTGTTTCAAAGCGACACAGTGCCGCATGAGAAGGGCTCGGTCGACCCGATGCGGGATTTCGAAGACGTGGAGATGGAGCTGATTCTCAGCGATCTGGTGGTGGTAGAAAAGCGCATGGAGCGCGTCGACAAGGACCGCAAGAAGACCAAGAGCCCGGAACTCGACAAGGAATTCGCGCTGCTGGAGCGGCTGAAGGCGGAGCTGGAAGCCAATCGCGCGTTGCGCGGGCTCGAATTCAGGAAGAAGATGAAAAGCGCATCCGCGGCTTTCAATTCCTTTCGAAAAAGCCGATGCTGTGCGTGTTGAATCTGGGTGAAGCCGATGCTTCGCGGCTGCATGACATAGAAGAGGAATATCGAAACGGCCCGTTCAAAGGCCGCACCGGCACCGCGGTGACGGCGATCTGCGGGCAAATCGAAGCCGAGATGGCGGAGCTTTCCGCCGAAGAAGCGGCGAATATCTCACCAGCTACGGCCTGAAAGAGCACGGCTTGGACCGGTTGATTGCGGCCACCTATGCGCTGCTGGGGCTGATGTCGTTCCTGACCGCCGGCGAAACCGAAGTCCGCGCCTGGACCATTCAAATGAATAGCACCGCTCAAAAAGCCGCCGGGGCGATCCACAGCGACTTCGAGAAGAAGTTCATCCGAGCCGAAGTGGTCAACTGGAAAGCTCTGATCGATCTCGACGGATACAACGGAGTAAAAGAGAAGGGTCTGTTAAGGCTGGAAGGCAAGGAATACATCGTTAAGGATGGCGATGTTCTGGTGATTCGCCACGGATAGCGACCCACCGATGAACTCAAGAGCACCATCGCACTCCCCGCCGTCAGGCTCATCTTCAAGACCCGCAATTGGCGGGACGCCGCAAACTTCCTGGACGTAGACTCGTACGGGATCGTCGACGTTGTCCAGACTCTTCACTTCGCGTTTCCGAAAGCATAAAGGCTGCGCAGCGTGCGGACGTAGATCACATTGCCGGCGATCGCGGGAGTCGCGATGATGTCTTCGTCCAGCTTGTTTCGCGCCAGCACCTCGATTTGATCCTTACCAGCCGCGAGTACTGTCACTACGCCTTCTTGCGAGGCCAGATAGACTCGGCCCGCGGCAGCTACGGGGGATGCGAAGTACGGACCGGGAGAGCCGGATCTCGTGCGATAGATCAGTTTTCCGTCGGCAGCGTTCAGACAGGTAACGATGCCTCCGTTGCGAACCAGGTACAGGCGATCCTTATAAAGCAGCGGCGATGGAACTTCGGGGATGCTCGTATTTTCACGCCAGATGACCGCGGGGGTATTGCCGTCTAGCCGGATCGCCAACAGGCCGTGGTCTTGCGTCGTACTGGCGACATGGGCCCGGAAGGCTTCCCATTCGGATTCCTGGACGATGCCGTCTTTGTTCTTATCGACGTTCCTGAAGGCGGCGTAGTTTTGCGAACTGGGGACTTGGTCCAAGCCGGGACGCGAGGTGAATTTTAGCTTGTCCGGGAATTCGGATTCGCTCAGGATTCCATCGCCGTTCTTGTCGTATTCCTTCACCAGGGTTGCAAAGTCGGGCAAGGTCGGGCGCTGGTCGTCTTCTCCCAAATTGTTCCAGGTGTTGACGAAGATAATGCCGTCGGACGCTACGGGGCTGCTGGTTCCCGAGGTGGGTTCGGCGACGGTCCAGCGGGGCTCCCCGGTGGAGGTTTGATACGATTCGACGGTGCCCGCGCGGTGCAGGATCAACTGATCGTGCCACACGATCGGCGTCGAGTAACTTTCTACACGGCCGCGAACTTGCGGGTAGTCGTGTTTCCAGACCTGCTTGCCGGTGGTGCGGTCGACGGCCAGGAGGTATCCGCCTTGCATCGCGTCATGATTCAAAATAAGCAAATCGCCGGCGAGTATCGGGGAGGCTCCACTCCCATGGTGGGTCTTGGGCATCGGCAAGGGGAGAGTCCATGCGGGATCGCCCGCGTGGGGAACGCCATCACGCCGTAGGACGAGAAGTAGGAATAGACCCGGTCGCGATCAAGCGCGGGCGATGCGGTCGCGGGATTGCTGACCTCGTGGGTCTCTTCAAGTTGCGTGGCGGGTGCGGTGCGGCGCCAGAGGATCTTACCGGTGGTCGCGGAGAGGCAGATCAGTTCCAGTTTCTTGGATTCAGGGTCAAAGGAGTTTAGAAATACTCGATCTCCCCAGACGGCTGGAGAGGAGTGGCCCGCGGGTAATGCGGCCTTCCAGAGCTGATGTGAAGAGAGTTCGACTGGTGGAGCGGCGTCGGATGCGGCAATGCCGCTGGCGTTTGATCCCCGGAATTGCGGCCAATTAGCGTCTTGGGCACAGAGGGCAACGGCTAGGAAGAAGATCGCTCGCATGGCTGAATTGTATCCCAGCTAACAAAGGGCGATCGCGAGCAGGATTTGCCGCATGGTCTATTTTGACGTTCAATGCCCTGAAGGTTATGCAAGCATGACCCCGTCGCGGTTCTCCACAGGTCTTTTTTGTTAACCGAACCCGCCTTTGGGCGTATTAGATTTATGGATTCGCTGCTCAAGGATCTCCGCTTCGGACTACGGCAACTGGTTTTAAATCCCGCATTTACGGTGATTGCCGTGTTGTCGCTGGCACTCGGCATCGGAGCCAACACAGCAATTTTCCAACTGATTGACGCGGTACGGCTCCGGACGCTGCCGGTAGAAAATCCACAAGCCTTGGGATACGTCGATTTTGCGCCGCATTCGGAACGGTCGGGCAATTTTTCCAGCCGTAGCTCCCGGCTCACCTATGCGGTGTGGGAACAAATTCAGGCCCGGCATGAGCCGTTCAGCGGAATGATTGCCTGGAGCGCGACCCGGTTCAACCTGGCGCAAGGCGGCGAGGCGAGATACGCCGAAGGGTTATATGCCAGTGCAGATTTTTTCACGGTGCTGGGAACCACCACCGTGCTGGGCCGAACGTTCACACCGCAGGATGACCGGCCTGGGTGCGGATCGCCGGGGGCGGTCATCAGTTATGCGTTCTGGCAGCGCGAATTCGGTGGCGATGCGGGAGTGCTCGGCCGTAGCTTACGGTTAGACGGACAACCAGTAACGGTGCTCGGCGTCACTTCGCCGGGATTTTTTGGGGTCGAAGTGGGCCATCGCTACGACGTGGCCGTGCCGATTTGTTCGGAACCTCTGTTTTCCGAGGACGGCAAGGGGCGGATCGCCAGCCGGCGGGACTGGTGGCTATCGTCGATGGGGCGGCTGAAGCCGGGGTGGACGATCGAGCGCGCGAACGCCTATTACCAAGCCATTTCATCGAGCATCATGGAAAACGTTCTTCCGCCGACGTATCGTCCCGATGGCGCGAAGAAGTTTCTGGCGAACAAGCTGAAGGTCACGCCGGGAGGCACGGGCGTCTCGGGATTACGCCAGGATTACGAAAATCCATTGTGGATGCTGTTGGCGACCACCGGGCTGGTGCTGTTGATCGCATGCGCGAATCTCGCGAATTTGCTGCTGGCCCGGGCGAGCGCCAGGGAACGGGAGATCGCCGTGCGGCAGGCGATCGGCGCATCGCGACGTAGGCTGATCACGCAATTGTTATCGGAGAGCATGCTGCTGGTCTTGTTCGGAACGGTCCTGGGAGCGCTGTTTGCGCAGGCGTTGAGCCGCGGGTTGATTGCGTTTCTCAGTACGTCGGGAAATTCCGTGTTCGTCGGATTGCCGCTCGATCTGCGCATGTTGGGATTCATGACCGGCGTCGCAGTCCTGACGTGCCTGTTGTTCGGGTTGGCTCCGGCGTTGCGGGCTACGCGGATTTCTCCGGCATCGGCGATGCGGACGGGCGGGCGGGGAATTACGACCGGTCGAGAACGATTCGGGCTGCGGCGCGTCCTGGTGGTGGCCCAGGTATCGATGTCGCTGGTGCTGCTGGTGGGCGCCTTTCTGTTCGTGCGGAGCCTGCAGAAATTGATGGATATTCGTCCGGGATTTCGAGCCGAGGGGATCGTTGCGGTGGAAATGGATCTGCGGCCGGGGCATTATTCGAAAGAACGCCTGCGGACGCTGTACCCCGAATTAGTCGAGACTCTGCGAAGGCGCACCGGCGCGATTTCGGCGGCGCAAACGTTTTGGACTCCCGTGAGCGGCTCGGGGTCGAATGATACTACCTGGGCGGACGGGTCGACGGGAGAACATCGCACCAGCAATTTCCTGTGGGCGAGCCCCGGATATTTCAAGACCATGGATACGGGTTTTGTCAGCGGCAGGGATTTCGATGACCGCGATGGCTTAGGGTCGCCGAAGGTGGCGATTATCAATGAAAAATTCGCGAAAGACACCTTCGGGGACGAGAATCCGCTGGGTCGATCGTTTCGAGTTCAGGGTCAGGCCGGGAAGCCCGACCCGATGTATCAGGTGGTCGGCGTAGTGCGGAACACAAAATATTACGAGCTTCGGGAAGACTTCAAACCGATCGCATTTCTGCCGATTTCACAGATTGAAACTCCCGGCGCCGATGCTACGGTGATTCTACGGACCAGCGCTCCCATCGGTGGAGTTTTGCGCGCTGCCACGGTGGCGGTGGCTGAAGTAAATCCTGGAATCGGAATCGAGTTCAGCGTACTCACCACGCAGTTGAAAGAATCGCTGATGCGGGACCGGTTGATGGCCGCGCTGGCGGGGGCGTTTGGAATCCTGGCGGGATCGCTGGCGGTGCTGGGATTGTACGGAGTGATCGCCTACATGGTGGCTCGGCGGCGGAATGAGATTGGGGTGCGGATCGCGCTGGGAGCGGGGCGCAGGCGGGTAATCCAAATGGTGCTGAAGGAAGCCGCGCTGCTGGTGGGAATCGGACTGGTGGTGGGCATCGCGCTGGCCTTGTGGGCGGCTCGAGCGGCGACGTCGATGCTCTATGGGCTGAAGCCTTACGATCCTGTGACGCTGGGCGGTGCTACGGCGCTGCTGGCGGTGGTCGCGTTGATCGCCAGCTATGGTCCGGCCTATCGGGCGTCGCGGCTGGAGCCTATGGATGCGCTGCGGGAAGAGTGAGCCTCGGGCCATTTTCTGAAACATTTTCGTCTATAAATGTAACTTGACACCCCCTGATGGACAGCATAACCTTAAGGCGAAGAAAAGGCGTAAATGGCGATGCTGTCCTCACTCCCGGTTGGCTGGCTGGATACCCCGGCTCCTGAATACTTGACTGCTGCCGTGGACTGCCCCCGAGGGCGTATTACGGAGATTATCGGAGCCCGGTCGAGCGGGCGCACGTCGGTAATGCACTCGATTCTGGCGGCTTCTACGCAATTAGGCGAGTTCGCAGTGTTGGTGGACACCAATAATTCTTTCGACCCCTGTTCGGCCGCCGCGGCGGGCGTGGAGCTAGCGAAAATTTATTGGATTCGATGCCAGGGAAATGTCGAAAACGCCATGAGATCGGCGGATCTGGTGCTGCATGCAGGGGGATTTGGGGTGGTCGCGCTAGATCTTGCCGATGCAGCGGAATCCGGACTGAACCGGATTCCGCAAACCACCTGGTTCCGGTGGAGGCGCGCAGTGGAGGCCACGCCTACAGTGCTGGCTGTGGTGGCGAATCGGGCGCTGACGAAGTCGTGCTCGGCGCTGTTGATCGAGATGACGCGGAGGAGAGCGGTGTTCACGGGGAATTTGTTGAGGGGCGCGGAATATGAGATGTCTCCGCGGAAGCCGGTGGGGAAGGACAGGGGGGCGCTCCTGTGTGTCGCGGTGTGAGGAAGTGATTTTCAAAACATGTACGCGTGTATTCATGGCGAGGAGGCTCGGAGGGTAGGGGAATCGTTTTCTCCTTTTGTCGAAACCATCGATGAGAGGACGGCGGTGTTTTCGATCACGGAGCGGCAGGTTCGAGGATTGTTGAAAAAAGGGACAGATCGCACAGTGGTCAGTCCCCATTTTCAACAGGCTTCCGGAATTAGGATTGCAGTGGCGGCTACGGTTGAGGCCGCGGTATTGGCGGCCCGGCACTTTGAGGGGATCACGATGATTCCGGCTGGGGAGGAAGAGAGGATTCTGGGGGGGCTTCCAGTGGATGCTCTACCTCCCGATCCGGAAATTTTCGAGACTTTGGATTTGTGGGGCATCCGGTCCCTGGGCGACCTCGCCCGGCTGCCGGAAAATGGCGTGGCGGAGAGGTTGGGGCCGCGCGGATTGTGGATGCAGAGCCTCGCTCGGGGGGCGTTGGATCGTCCGCTGCGGCCGGTGCGGCTCGAAACTACCTATGAGCAGGAGATCGAGCTGGACGATGGGCTCGAAATGTTGGAGCCGCTGCTGCTGTTGATGGGACAGTTCCTGCATGAGCTGTGCGCCCGGTTGGATGCGCAGTCGCTGGCAGCGGGGGCGCTGCTGTTTACATTCAACGGGAAAGAGCGGTGGCTGCGGCTGCCGTTTCCTACGCGCGATACCAGGTTTCTGCTGAAGCTGATCCAGCATGAGTTTGAGGCGCATCCATTGAGCGAGCCGCCGGCGAAAATCAAGCTGACGATTTTGCCGCTGCCCCACGAAGGGTACAGCACGGGTTGTTCATCCCCTCCGCGCCGGAGCCGGAGAAGTTGGAGTTGACGCTCCAGAAAATCCGCGCGCTGGTGGGGGCGGAGAACGTGAAGATTCCGGAGCTGCGGAATACACATCGGCCGGGATGGTCGATTTCGGATTCGCGGCTGGCGTTCCGGTATTACCGGCCTGCGTTGCCGGCGCGGGTAAAGACGGAGGAAGGGGTTCCGAAACATATTACGGCTCGGGTGTGCAGGGGGGACATCGTGAAAATTGCGGGTCCTTGGAGAAGCAGCGGGGATTGGTGGATGGCGGAAGATTGGAATCGCGATGAATGGGATTTGTCACTGGCGGATGGAGGGTTGTACCGGATGTATTTCGATCGTGGAGTGAAGGGGTGGTTTCTGGAAGGGAACTACGATTAACCGCCCATGTTCACTGATTTTCATTCCCGCTCGGCATTCAGTTTTCTCGAAGGCGCCTCGCTTCCGGAAGATCTGGTGCAGCGGTGCGCGGATCTGGGCCATGGCGCCGTGGCGTTGATGGACCGCGATAATCTTTGCGGCGCGCCGCGATTTTACATGGCGGCCAAGAAGATCGGAATGAAGGCGCATCTGGGCGCGGAAATCACCGGAGCCGATGGGGATCGGTATCCGCTGCTGGTGGAAAATCGCGCCGGGTATCAGAATCTTTGCCGCCTGATCACCTCCATGAAGCTGCGATCGCCCAAGGGTGAGGCGTCGGCGTCCGATTCCGAGCTGGAACAATATGCGGGCGGTTTGGTTTGTCTCACCGGCGAAGGCGAGCCTTCGCGCAAGAGATTCGACAAGCTGATCCGCATCTACGGCCGCGGAAATGTTTATGCCGAAGTGCAGAGGCATTTTCATCGCGATGAGGAGGCTCGCAACCAGGCGGTGATCGAGCTGGCGCAGGTCGCTGAAACTGCCGTTACTGGCGACCAATGGCGTGCGTCATGCTTTGGCGGAGGAGCGCGAGCTGTTCGACGCGCTGACGGCGGTTCATCACAAGACCACCGTTATGGAGGCTGGGCAGTTGCTGGCGCGCAATGCGGAGAGGTATCTGAAGGCGCCGCGCATGATGGCGCGGTTGTTCGCCGAAGTTCCGGCGGCGGTGGCGGAGACAGCCGAGCTGTCAAAGCGGTTGGATTTCACGCTGGCGGATCTCGGGTATGAATTTCCGCGCTATCCGCTGCCGGCGGGCGAGACCATGAACTCGTTTCTGCGGAAGCGGACGGATGAAGGGGCTCGGCGGCGGTATCGTCCGTATCACGATAAAGCCCGGCTGCAGATTGAGCGTGAGCTGGCCCTGATCGAAAAGCTGAAGCTGGATGGGTATTTTTTGATCGTGTGGGACCTGATCGAATTTTGCCGCCGCGAAGGGATTCTGGTACAAGGGCGAGGCTCGGCTGCGAATAGCGCGGTGTGTTATTCGCTCGGAATCACGGCTGTGGATCCAGTGGCGATGGACCTGTTGTTCGAGAGATTTCTTTCGGAAGAACGCGGAGAGTGGCCCGATATCGACCTGGATCTTCCAAGCGGGGATCAACGCGAGCGCGTGATTCAACACGTCTATCAGCGTTACGGAGAGCGCGGTGCGGCGATGACGGCAAATGTCATCACTTATCGGGGCAGGTCGGCCGCGCGCGATATCGGGAAAGCGCTGGGGTTCGATGAGGCGGCGCTCGGGAAGCTTTCATCCCTGGTGTCGCGATGGGGATGGAACGATCCGCGAGAGACGGCGGAGTTTCAGTTCCAACAGGCGGGGTTCGATATGAACGATCCTCGCATTCAGAAATTTTTGACGTTGTATGTCGCGGCGCAGAATTTACCGCGTCATTTGGGACAGCATTCGGGCGGAATGGTGATCTGCCAGGGGCAGCTGGACGCGGTGGTTCCGCTCGAACCGGCGACCATGCCGGGGCGTGTCGTGATCGAGTGGGATAAAGACGATTGCGCGGACCTGGGGCTGATCAAAGTGGATCTGCTGGGCCTGGGAATGATGGCGGTGCTCGAAGAATCTCTCCAGTTGATTCGCGAGCATTTCCATGAAGAGGTGGACCTGGCGCATCTCCCACAGGACGATAAGGCGGTTTACCAGGCGTTGCAGAGGGCGGACACGATCGGGATGTTTCAGGTGGAGAGCCGTGCCCAGATGTCGTGCCTGCCTCGGCTGAAGCCGAAGAAATTTTACGACATCGTGGTGCAGGTGGCGATCATACGGCCGGGGCCGATTGTGGGGAAGATGATGCATCCTTACTTGAATCGGCGGCAGGGGTTTGAAGAAGCCGCGTGTCTGCATCCATCGCTGGAAACGGTGCTGCGAAGGACGCTGGGAGTGCCTCTGTTTCAGGAACAACTGCTGCGCATCGCGATGATTGCGGCGAATTTCACGGGCGGCGAAGCCGAGGATCTGCGTCGTGCGATGGGGTTCAAACGGTCCGAGCAGAGGATGCGGGAGATCGAAGCCAAGCTGCGGGCCGGGATGACGGTCAACGGAATCGTCGGCGATACGCAGGATCGCATCGTGCAATCGATCACGTCGTTCGCGTTGTATGGATTCCCGGAATCGCACGCGGCCAGCTTCGCGCTGATCGCCTATGCCAGCGCGTATTTGAAGTGCCACTACCTGGCGGCGTTCACGGCCGCGATTCTGAATCAGCAGCCGATGGGTTTCTATCATCCCGCGACACTGGTGAAGGACGCGCAACGTCACGGGCTGCATTTCCGTCCAGTCGACGTGATGCATTCGCAATGGAATTGCACCATTGAAGAGGGTCAAGTGAGGTTGGGTTTCAATTATGTGCGGGGTTTGAGGAAGGCGCCGGCGGAGGCCCTGGTGGCGGCGCGCCCGTTTTCGAGTATCGACGATGTGACCCGGCGGGTTCCGGAGTTACGCAAGGATGAGTTGAGAATGCTGGCTGAGATCGGGGCGCTGAATGGATTGAAAGCCGGTGCGCATCGGCGCGATGCTTTGTGGCAATCCGAGCGGGCGCTGCGTCCGGCGGGGCCGCTGCTCGAACAGATCGAACCGGCGGCGGAGGTTTCTCCGTTGAATCAGATGACCGCGCCGGAGCGGATTCGTGCGGATTTTTACGGGACGGGGTTGACCATTGGGGCGCACCCCATGGCTTTGTATCGTGAGAATTTGCATGCGCGCGGGGTGTTGCGGGCGGTGGATTTGAAACGGGTTCGCGATAAGACTCCGGTGCTGGTGGCTGGATGCGTGATTTGCCGGCAGAGGCCGGGGACGGCGAACGGATTCCTGTTTCTTAGCCTGGAAGATGAGACTGGGATCGCGAATGGGATTGTAGAGCCGGCCATGTTTGACGCGCATCGCGAAGTGCTGGTCCGCGCGCCGTATTTGCTGGTCGAAGGGATTTTGCAGAATCAGCAGGGCGCGATTTCGGTGAAAGTGCGCGACGTAGAAGCGCTGGAGTTCGATGCGGCTCACATGGAATCGCACGATTTCCGTTGAGGATTATTTCGCGGTCGTCTTCCACTTGGACTTGTAATCCCGGGGGACGATCAGCCGCGCATCTCGCGACAGGAAAATGAACGTTGCTTGGGGCCAGGTTGCCAGTCCATTGCCCGTTACTGCCGTCCACTTCCCCAGTGTCTTTTCGAGTGCCGCCGGCCGGTTCAAGTTAGCGTAAAACGGCAAAACCACGCCGGCCGCCTCCAAAGTATCGAATGCCACCGAAATCAGGAAGCACGGCGGCGAGGCTAGCTGATGGGCCATCCGCATGATGCGGCCGGTAACGATCGCGCCCGCGGGCACCAGCACTTCGGATGACTTCAGAGCCCGAACCGGCTCCGTGATTCTCGCCGTGATCACGTCTCCCGCCGCAGCGGTGCCGGTGTCGATGGGCGCAATGAATGCCAGAGACATGTCGAGTCCGGCCGGCAGCGGCTCGCCGAATGCCGGTCTTGGGGCAAGCGGAGTCGAGGAAGCTTCACCACAATCAGAGATCGCCGTCACGCGATCAGTCTCGCTCGCGTCCCGCATGACATCGTGGGATCGGTTTTGGAGCGGCTGACTATTTTTATACTCGACGGTCGTGGTGGCTTCGCACATTGAGGTTTCGGGCGGCAACTCACCCGTCTCCAACGTCAACCGCCCTATCTCAGCCGAACTGCGGTCGACAATAACCGAGCCGATATAACCAGTCGGCAGCCATTGCTTGCCGGCGCCGACCACAAACGGACTCGCCTCCACCGGCACTCGAAAACCATATTCCAGCATTTCCGGTCTTTCGGCGACTAGGCGGAATCGAACGGACGGATTGCTGAAAATGCCGAGCAAATGGGAAGCGAAAGCACCGGTTCCGATGGGACCCGGCTGAAGGATCTCCTGGATGCTGCGCGAAAATGACGCGGGCCCGGTCCAGGAATATATTTCCCGGCCTTGGACCAGGGTGACGGCAACCCGCAATCGATCGGTCGCGCGGAGTTTGAGCATGTACTTCCCGCTTTTTCTATCGATCCCGATGCGTTCGCAGGAAGGTGCCGGATCCGGCGTATCCTGTCGCGAGAAATAACTTCGATCCATCGTTTCGACGCAACCCAATTTCCGCAGATGGGCTGCCTCAGCTAGCATCTTGTCGCGAGCTCTTTCAAGCGTATCGGCCGGGTCCTGCGCCAGAGCCGCGCTGGCAGCCAGGCAGAGCGCGAACTTTACTGCGCTACCGTGATCCACTTGGATTCGAAGCCTGCGGGCATCACGAAGCCTCCGTTCCGGGCCGGGGCCGAGAACCAGCTTCCCGATTCGCCCGTCGCTTGCGGCGGAGGAAGGGAAAATTCCGCGCCGCGAGTCGTGAGTCCGCTCTTGCTGTGCGCCTTTTCCTGCTTCAAATCGCGATCCAGCCGGATCGATAGAGGCGATAGGGCGCCTTTCTGGTCCAGCGTGTCGAAGCGAATCGAAAACAAAAACTGCGATGAGCTGTACTGGTGGCGCATCTGCAGAATCCGGCCGTGCGCGATGGCGCCGGCTTGAACCACGATCTTGTTCGACCCGGGGGCGCGAACGGCCTTGGTAACCTTGGCGGAAATCGCGTCGCCCGCCGCCGCGTACTGCGTATCGATGGGCGTCAGCAGAGCCAGCGTCAGCGAGATCCCCACCGGAAGAGGCTCCGCGGTCTTCGGAGCTACCTTCGCGGCCGCGGTAGTCGCCGCATCCTCGAGGATCAGGCTCGATTCCGCAGTGTACTCGTGGCACGCCGAAAACGTGGTGATGCTGCGGGTTTCGGTTTCGTTCGGAGAGACGGTCTCGAACACGCTCTTGCTGGGCAGCAGAAACTGGCTGTCGCCGATCAGCAGGTAATGATAGTCGATCTCGGTTTTGTCCCGGCACATCTGGGATTCGGGTGGAAGCTGATCGGTCTCAATCACCAGGTGCGCCAGCTCCGCGGTCTCCGCATAAATTTCGAACGAACCACTGTAGCCTGTGACCTTCCATCCGTTCCCGGCACGGACACTGTAGTGGCTTACTGCGGGAGCGACTACAAACGAATATTCGAAAAGTTCACGTGAGCCGTCCCGCCTTTTCTCGACAAACCGATACTGCGTTCCAGAGTTTTCGAAAATGTCGACCAGCAAAGTTCCGAAAGCACCGGAGCTGATGGGGCCCGTCGAAACCATCTGAAAGACCGAACGCGAGTCGAACCGGCTCGCCGTCGGCCAGGAATGGATCTCGGTTCCGCCTGCTACCGCGACCTCCAGCCGCAGACGGTCCCGCGCGTCCAGAGTGAGATCACGATTATCGAGAAACCGTTTCCCGTCGCAGGCGTTCGCGGGACCCTGCGTCATCAGGCCCGCCCCGATTTTCTTAGCGGGTTCGGAATAATACGTCCGGTCGATGGTTTCAAGACACGTGTACTTCAGCAAGTGGCGGGCAGTGCCGGCGAGTTTTTCCAGAGCTCTCGTGAAGACGGTGGAGGAATCCCCGGCCGGAACGGCTGGGATCGCGATCGTCAATTTTCCCGGCTGGTTCTTGGCGACGTTTTCTGGAACATGCACATGGTTGGCTCGCTCCAGTTTCAGAGCAACTCCCTGGAGCCATCCGTCGATAAAATTTCCATCCTCACTCAGCGTGCCGCTGAAAGACATGGCTCCGCCGGGAGGCTTGATGGTGAAACTCAGACGATTTCCAATCCATGAAATCGAGGTGAAGTCAAAGCCTGCGGCCGCGTGCGAGCCGTCGTAGATCATGCCCGTTAATTCCCCATGCCGGCCCTTGGTAAAATTGACGATCACCCGCTTGCCGCCTCCAGCGGCGAGATCGCCCAGCCATGGCATGATATTTCGCGCGAGTCTCCCGGCCCAATTCCCGGTGATCTCCGGGGTTTCCTGCGCCTGCAACAGAGCCGCCGCAAACGTGACCATCAGGGCCCGGCGCATCATGCTTTCTCCTCGCTTGAGGTGATTATGACGCATCCCACCGGCGTCCGTAAAACCACAGCGAGATTCCAAAGATCGCCGCGCTTGCAGCCAGGAATATGGGGCCCCGCTGATGTTCGGAAAATCCTAAAATAAAGCCGCCGACGGACTGGACCACTCCCGCGAAGACGCGCGTTCCAGCGAATCTCCACCGCCGCGTCCGCACCGGCCGAAGCACCGATTGATGATGTCCCACGGCGAGCGCAAAAAGCCCGAAAGTCAGGCCTGGAAGCACGTCGAGCGGGAGCACCAGCAGGCTCAAAATTCCCAGATACGCCAAGTCTTTAGCCATCAAAATCTGCCAGCCTCGCAGAGGCAGCAGGCGATATCGCGTGGTCGCGGAGGAGGCTTGGTCGAGGCCGAATAGACAATTCGCATAAGTGCTCATCGCGAGCGCCACCATCAACGCGAGCATCGGAAACGCGGCGGGCTGCGGGTGCGCGTCGAAGATCCTGTACGCCGCGCCTCCCAGGCTGAGAATGATAGCAATGTAGAGGTCAAGTACGGTCAGGATCTGACGCAGGTTATTGCGAATCAGGCCGCCGAGTAAAGAAGGCAAGGGCGGGACCAAGCGGAAGGGATTGCTAATGGCGACCCCGCGCGCCAGCGCCGCGACGATTTGAACAATAATGGCGGCGGTCAGGAATGCCAGCGCGATTCCCGGCCGCACGCGCTTGAACAGCATCATCGCGATCGCGAACCACAGGACCGGGCTCAGCGCGAGGCTCATCAATCGAAGGAGCCAGCGCTCGCGCTGCGTCAGTGGCCAAAGGGCTAAACGTGCCGGCGGAACCTTATCCAGCGGATCGGCTGACAGCGGGAACAGCAGCACGAAAAACAGGAACAGCAGGAACGGATAGGCGCTTTTCGGCTCCACGTGGCTGGTGGCCGCGCCGTCGAGGATCAGCAGAATGAAGAGGAAAAAATTGTTAGTCTTGAGCGAGCTGAACGTCCCTAGATCGCGGCGGACTGCACGGCCGAGCGCGCCTAGAATCGTGTTGAGCCGAATCACATTGAGCCGGATCGCGTTGCCCCAAGCCAAGGCAAATCTTCCGCCGGGGGAGCTTCGACTAACTCGAAATAAATTTCTTCGAGAGGGCGCGACGCGGTTTGACTGGTGGACGTCCAGACGATTTTGCCGCCGCGGATCATCAGGATTTCAGTCGCGAGCTTGTCGACGATCGAAAGAATGTGCGAGGTAAGAAACACCAGCACGCCGCGATTCGCAATGGCCGTCAAAAGCTCATGAATGGTTTTCGCGGACACCGGATCGATTCCTTCAAACGGCTCATCCAGAAAAAGCACGTGGGGATTATGTAGCAGCGCCATCGCAAGCGCGGTCTTCTTCCGCATCCCGTGGGAGCACTGGTCGAGGAACAGATCCCGCGCGTGATCCAGGCGCAGGACGCGGAGTAACGCCGCAGAGCGGTCTCGCGCTTCCGCCGCGGGGATGCCGTAGATGGGGCCGCAAAGGTCCAGGTGCTCGGCTACGGTGAGTGAATCAAACAGGCCCAGGTCCTCAGGAAGCACGCCGATGCTGCGGCGAAGTTCGACCGGCCGGCGGCTTACATCCAGCCCGCAGATTCGAATCGATCCGGCATCGATCGGCAGCAGACCGGTCAAAGCCTTCAGCAATGTCGACTTGCCCGCGCCATTCGGACCGAGCACAGCACAGACTCCGGACTCGGCCTGCAGCGAGATGCCGTCAAGCGCCGTGAAATCGCCGAAGCGTTTGGTGACGCCCGTGCAATTAATCATTCCTCAAAGCTTAAAATCACCTTCGCGGCTTGCCCGCTCATCATTGCTTCAAACCCTTTTTGAAATTCGGTGTAGTGGAAACGATGCGTGATCACCGGATGAATGTCCAAGCCGGATTGCAGCATCACGGTCATCTGATACCAGGTTTCGTACATTTCGCGCCCGTAGATGCCCTTGATGGTGAGCATATTGAATACGACAGTGCGCCAGTCGATAGAAATTTCCTTCTCCGGAATGCCAAGCATCGCGATCCGCGCTCCGTGGCTCATGTTCGTAAGCATGTCGCGAAAGGCGCTGGCATTGCCGGACATTTCGAGGCCAATGTCGAAGCCTTCGGTCATACCGAGCTGCTTCTGCACATCCGCCAGCTTTCCCGTCGACACATCCAAGGCGACGGTCGCGCCCATTTTCTTAGCGAGGTCCAGGCGGAACGGATTCATGTCAGTAACGACTACGAAACGGGCCCCCGCATGACGCGCGACCGCGGTTGCCATCAAACCAATGGGGCCGGCGCCGGTGATTAGCACGTCTTCACCCAGCACCGGAAACGAAAGCGCCGTGTGAACAGCGTTGCCGAAAGGATCGAAAATCGCTGCAATATCCAGATCGATGCTGGGGGCATGACGCCAGATGTTGGTCATCGGCAGAACGATGTACTCGGCGAACGCACCGGGTCGATTCACGCCGACGCCCTGGGTATGCGCGCACAGATGGCGCCGCCCGGCCAGGCAGTTGCGGCACCGGCCGCAGACCACGTGGCCTTCTCCGCTGACGATGTCGCCGGGATGAAAATCGTTGACGTTGGAGCCGACCTCCACGATCTCTCCCACAAATTCGTGCCCGATGGCCATCGGGACAGGGATGGTTCGCTGCGCCCAGTCGTCCCATTTATAAATGTGGACGTCAGTCCCGCAGATTCCAGCGCGTTTCACCCGGATTAGAACATCGTTGATTCCCGGACGCGGGGCTTCTATGTCGTCGAGCCACAGACCTTGCTCCCGCTTGTTCTTCACCAAAGCTTTCATATTTCTCTATTGTCGCCGACGCCAGAGCTCGGAAGTGAGCAGCCCGAAGCGCGCGGTTTGCTGTTTTGTAACATAGAACCCGCAGCCGGTCAGCAAGGGATGATGATCCGTCAGGCGCGTGGTTCGCAATCCGGTAGTCGCGCGGAAAAACAGGTACAACATCCGAACCAATCCGCGGCTCCACGCGGCGGTCTGGCGAAATTCGGAAATCAACCAGCGGGATTCCAATTGCGCGGATTTCGATATTCGATGAACCAGCACGGCCAAGTCGGACGGGTTAAAGCAGTCCAGAAAGAAGTGGGTGACGACCAGGTCGTACTCGGCCTGGGGCAGCGGAAACGTCAACGCGTCGGCTTGAAAATATTGGACACGATTGCCGGCACGTTGGCGCGCCAATTCCAGCATTTTGCCGCTCACGTCTACATAGTCGATCGACGCCCGGCTATTCTGCTCGACCAGCTTGACAAGAAAGCGTCCATCTCCGTCGCCCAAAACCAAAATTCGACGTGCATCCGCGACGTCCGAGAGAAACACGAGCCTGCTTCGTTCAAGCGCCCTTCCGAAGCCCAGGTATTCAAGCCCGCGGTACCATCGCGCGATGGGGTCGCAATTCACATCAGCGTTCCGGCGATGGGAAGGAAGAAAACCGGGCTCAGCAGCGCCACATCGGCCAGGACTCTCAGAGCGTCGCGAGACAGGCGGTCTCGTCCGCGATCGAGCAGGACAAATGCCAGAGCGCTGGCCGCTCCGCTCCGCTCAACACCGGCCGGTGCTGATACAGAAGAACCACCGCCGCCACCGCCACGCACATCGCGGCAGCGCCGATCGGCCAGACCATTCGTTTCTGCTCCCACTGTGTAATGGCCGCGCAGTTGATCCAGCACAGGCAGGAAAACAGGAAAATCGTCTCGAAGTCGGCCGCCGTGCGGACGTGTCCCCACGCCGCCAGCGAAGCGCCCAGCGCGAATAGTACCGCGACCGCGACCTCCTTCGGCCACGCGCAGCGCAAACGTCGCGGCAGCAGATGCACGATCGCGAAATAGATTCCGACTGCCGCCAGCAACAAGACTCCGCGCTGAAATATCGCCGTGGAAGCCGGGTCCACGCGAGCCATCCCGTGACCGTCAGGACGACCGTCCACACCGGCGCTACGAATCGCCAATATTGCCGGTAAAATTCGTGGCGCGGCAGCCGGCTGGTTTCAGTCCACGCGTCCAGCACGCGATCCGCGGCGTAGATCAGCCACACGGCGAGCACCAGCAGAGCCGCGGCCAGCGCGTTGACTTCGGCATGAAAACATCGCGCGAACAGCACTTGCCACAGCACCGCGACGATCGGTGCATCCAGGCTGAGAAGATTCGGCCAGAGCCACGGTCTAGGTACTGGGAAAAAAGGCGCCAAGACCCATTATGCGACGGAGTTCCAGAGGCGGATCACATGCAGATCGCGCTCGCCTCCCAGCACGCTAACCGATGCGGTGGACAAAGCGAAGTATCTGCCACCCTGCGGTTCGAGGCCGAGCCATCGCGCGGCCAGGACTCGCAACATGTGCCCATGCCCGAATACGGCCACGTCTCCGCCGGCTGCCACCGATCGCGCAATCAAGTGATCGGCGCGGGACGCCACTTGCGCCGCCGTTTCCCCACCCGGTGGTGGCGTCGGACTCCAAATAGTCCAGCCGGGTACGCCGAGTTGGATCTCAGCCGTAGTCTTGCCTTCATAGGAGCCGTAATCCCATTCGCGAAGATCGCCGGAAATCTCGGGCTGATAGCCGGCCAGATGCGCCGTATCCAACGCGCGGCGCATGGGGCTCGACAAAACCAGGGCGAATTGTTTGCCGTGCAGGGCGGTCTTCAGCCGCGCGGCGCTGCGCTCGCCTTCTTCAGTCAACGGAAGATCGGTGCGGGAGGTGTGCTGGCCCGAGAGGCTCCACTCGGTTTCGCCGTGGCGAATCAGCCATAGTTCAGAACTCATGCGGTTACCGTAGTTTGGCATAGTCGGCGGGCGGAAGATGGAACATTCGCGCCGCGATCAGCGTTATACTTCAAGGGAACTGGAGGCAAACGAAGATGTCGTTGCGAGACTTTATCGCCAAGCAGTGGATTGATGTAATCCAGTGGACTGAGCCGGAAGATGGCATCCTGGCGTATCGGTATCCGATGCAGGATATGGAGATTCAGAACGGCGGCAAGCTCACCGTCCGCGAATCCCAGATGGCGGCATTCATTAATGAAGGCAAGGTTGCCGATATCTTTGGGCCCGGCCTGTACACGCTGAATACGAACACGCTGCCCATCCTGACCTACCTGCAGAACTGGGACAAGAAATTTAATTCGCCGTTCAAGAGCGACGTGTATTTCTTCTCGTCGCGCGTCCAGACGGACCAGCGCTGGGGCACCGCGACTCCCATCACGATTCGGGATAAGGATTTCGGCGTCGTTCGGCTGCGTGGCTATGGAATTTATTCCTGGCACATCAGCGACGCAAAAGCATTTCATACCAAGATCAGCGGAACCCGCGAGATCTATCGGGTCCCGGATCTCGAGGGCCAGCTTCGCAATACCATCATCGGCCGAATGACCGATGCGTTCGCGCAAAGCACCATTCCGTTCCTGGACATGGCCGCGAACCAAGTGGAGCTCGGCAACCGTATCGCCGAAGGTCTCAAGCCCATGTTCGCGGATCTGGGGCTGACGCTCGACAGTTTCGTAGTCGAGAATCTTTCCTTGCCCGAAGAGCTGCAAAAGATGCTGGATACCCGCATCGGCATGAACATGCTCGGCGACATGAATAAGTACACGCAATTTCAGGTGGCCAATTCCCTGCCGATCGCGGCGGCGAATGAGGGCGGGATCGCTGGCATCGGCGCGGGACTCGGCGCGGGGTTCACCATGGCGCAGACCATGTCGAATGCACTGAACAATCCGAACCAAGGGCCGAATCCAGGCAACCCTGGTGGCCAGCCTCCGCCTCCGGCGGCTCCCACCGGTGGTGGACTCGCGCCGGCTGCTCCAGCGGCTCCTGCTACCGGCGCTGAGACGAAGTTTTGCATGAACTGCGGCAAGCCGATTCCCAAGAGCGCGAAGTTCTGTCCGGAATGCGGAGGCACCCAATAAATCCGTGAGCCTCGGCTGTGAGTGGGTCGTCGAAGCGCACGGCTGCGATCCGGCGTCCTTAGCGGATTCCGGGACGTTGCGCGGCTTATTTGCGCGCATCATCGATGGCATGGATCTCCACCCCGTGGGCGACGCCCAATGGCACACGTTTCCCGGCGGCGGAATGACCGGGCTCGCACTGCTGCAGGAATCGCATATCGCCTGCCACACCTTTCCCGAATACCGTTCATTGTGTTTGAATGTATTCTGCTGCCGGCCGCGGCCTGATTGGGATTTTCAAGCTAATTTGCGGCAGGAGCTGGGAGCGGGGTCGGTCGAGGTACGCAGGCTCGATCGTCCGTATACATAAAGGATGAGCCAGCCAGCCTCGAACTGTCCCAACTGCGGCGCGCCGGTTCAATTCCGCTGGTCGAGCGCGGTTCAAACCGCCTGCCCGTTCTGTAAGTCCATCATCATTCGCCGCGATCTGGTGTTGAAAAACGTCGGCACGGTAGCGGATCTTCCGCCTGATCCTTCGCCGCTCCAGTTGCTGACCGAAGGGACCTACAAAGGCAAGAAATTTCAGATCACCGGCCGCCTGGTTTATGAATACGAGCAAGGCACTTGGAATGAGTGGCACATTCTGTTCTCCGATGGCGCCAGCGGCTGGCTGTCGGATGCGCAGCTTACCTACGCAGTATCGTTCCTGACCAATCCTGGAATCACGCTTCCCTCCGACCAGGAAATATCACGCGGCAAGCCGTTGGTGCTTCAAAAGCACGAATTCGAAGTCACCACCTTGACCGTGGCGATGTACAAAGGCTTCGAGGGCGAGCTGCCGTTTCCCTACTACCAGCAGTCCGACATACTGTTCGCCGATCTGCGGTCCACCGGACCCGCCTTCGGCACCATCGACTATAGCGAAAATCCGCCGCTGTTTTTCCTCGGGGAATGGGTGGAATTCGACGACCTCAAGTTGAAGAATCTGCGCCAATTTGAAGGGTGGGCTTAACGTGTCCAGCCCTCTGGTCGCTCCGCCGGTCGTGAAAACGCAGGCGATATCCTGCCCGAACTGCGGCGGTCCCGTGGAACTCCGCGGCTTCGGCCACGCGTTGACTGCCGTCTGCCAGCAATGTCTCAGCATCCTGGATATGTCCACGCCGGAAGTCAAAATTCTGGGCCAGATCCAGGAAGCCCAGCGGCGGCCCATGCTGATTCCGCTCGGCACGCGCGGAAAATTCAATAACGTCGCGTGGGAAGTGATCGGGTTCCAGACGCGGTCCGTGGAAGACGATTCCTGGGACGAATATCTACTGTTCAATCCCTACAAAGGCTTTCGCTATATCACCGAGTATCAGGGCCACTGGAATTTTGTCACGCCGCTGAATCCCATCCCGGCGCGGGTAACGGTGGCTGGTCGTCCGGCCGTGTCGATGGACGGCAAGACCTTCAAACATTTTTCAGGAGCCGAAGCCGCCACGATTTTCGTGCTCGGCGAATTTCCGTGGCGCGTGAAGGTCGGCGAGAAGGTGGTAGCCGACGATTTCGTCAATCCGCCATTAATCCTGTCTTCTGAAACCACCCCCGATGAGGTGACTTGGTCGCGCGGAGAGTACACAGCCGGCTCGGACATCTGGAAGGCGTTCGCGTTGCCGGGCAAACCTCCCTCCACCCGTGGCATTTATCTTAATCAACCCTCGCCGCACTCCAAAGGCGGACCCTGGGGAACTTTTTTCCTGATGCTTCTGGTCCTGATCGGCCTGGCGATTTTCTTCGCCACCTTCAGCCGTCAGAACGTCGTGTTCCAGAACAGCTATTCGTTCTCAACGCTCGCGCAGAAGGGCGATCCGGCGTATGTGACCCCGGTGTTCACTATCGACGGCCGCACCTCCGGGCTGGAGTTGAAGGTTCACACGGATCTCGCCAACAACTGGGCGTATTTCGATTTCGCCCTGATCAACGACGACTCGGGAACGGCCTACGACTTCGGCCGCGAAGTGAGCTATTACTACGGCTCCGACAGCGACGGCGCCTGGAGCGAGGGCGGTACCACTTCCACCGCATACATCCCCGCGGTTCCGCCCGGCCGTTATTATTTGCGCGTGGAGCCGGAGATGGATCCTGCCGAAGGCCGGCTTCGCGTCGGGAATCAGCTCGGCGCCGTGCCAGCTAAAGTGAACACGATGAACTACGATATTACTTTGCGCCATGAGGTTCCGAACTATTCCTGGTTCTGGATCGCGGCGTTTCTGCTGCTGATCCCGCCGATATTCTTGTCGATCCGGGCGCGGTCTTTCGAAGTGAAGCGTTGGATGCAGAGCGATTACCCGCCGGTGACACGCGGGTGAAATACATACACAGACTGGAAATGGAGGCGATTCGCACATGCGTTTTCCCGGCTACATGATTTACTCGATGCTGTTGTTGACCGGCACCACCTGGGCGGAATTTCGCGGCTGGTCGTTGAGCTCGGTCAACCAGGTGAAGAACGTCCCCAAGACAGTGCGCGATAATCCCGGCGCGTACCGGTCCCATTATGGTTTCTATCCGCGCTACGTCGGAGGAAAGTGAATATGGCTGAATTCCATCCTGGTTTGCTGCTGAATGCCCTGATCTACGCGCTGCTGGGCATCGTGATTTTCTTGTTCTGCTTCACGATTATCGACAAGATGACCCCGTTCCATCTATGGAAGGAAATCATCGAGGACAAGAATATCGCGCTGGCCATTCTGATTGGCGCGATCTCGCTCGGTATGTGCATCATCATCGCGGCCGCGGTTCACTAGGGCGACGCGATGAAGATCGAAGGGCGCTTTAAGATCATTGTGCTCGCTACCGTGGGCGGCGCCCTCGCCGGGTTCCTGGTCAGCCGATCGATCCAAGTCGAAGGCGCAGGTGCCGCGAGATCGTTGTTCCAGCCTTTGTGGGCGTCCATGGCGCTGTATGCCATCTTCGGCCTGTATTGGAGCGTTGCTGCCAAAAACAGCGCGCCGGCCGCAAGCTCCGAACACTGGGGATCCACTGCGGTGCATCAGATCATCGTCAACGCGTCGCTGCTGCTGATGTTTATCCGGGTTCCGGGCCTGCAAGGCCGATGGCTGCCCGTTTCGCCGTTCGTGGCCCCTCTGGGCATCGCGATTCAGGCCCTGGCGACTCTGCTGGCTTTTTGGGCCCGGCGCCATTTAGGCCGGAATTGGAGCGCGGAAGTCAGCGCCAAAGTGGACCATCAACTGATTCGCAGCGGACCTTACGCCCGACTGCGCCATCCCATCTATACGGCTATCCTTGGAATGAATCTTGGCATCGCCATCGCTTCGGGCGAGTGGCACGCGCTGCTGGGTTTCGCTTTGCTGCCGATTACTTACGCCAGAAAAATCATGCTCGAGGAACAGACTATGCGGCGGCTTTTTCACGCCGAATACGACGCCTATCGCCGGGACTCATGGGCCTTGATCCCCTGGGTGCTGTAACGGAATGCCGGTTGTTCTTTTCCTCTCCGTCCTTCTCATTGCCGCCTGCGGGCTCATTTATGAGCTGATCGCCGGAACCCTCGCCAGCTATCTGCTGGGCGATAGCGTTCTCCAGTTTTCTACCGTCATCGGAACCTATCTCTTCGCCATGGGCTTGGGCAGCGCGGCGTCGCGATACCTGCGCGGGTCCCTGGTAGCCCGATTTGTCTCCATCGAGCTGATGGTCGGCGTTGTGGGCGGATTTTCGTCGTCGCTCTTGTTCCTGGCCTTCGCCTACACCCATAGTTTCGAGCTTGTCCTGTACCTGCTGGTTATCGCCGTCGGAGTCTTGGTGGGCCTGGAGATCCCGCTGCTGATGCGTATTCTCGAAGGCCGCTTCGAGTTCGGCGATTTGATCTCGCACGTGCTGACGTGGGATTACCTGGGCGCGCTCGCCGCCTCCATCGCGTTTCCTTTGTGGCTGGTGCCGAAGCTGGGCCTGGTGCGCGCGGCGATTCTGTTCGGGATGATCAACGCCGGAGTGGCCCTTTGGTCGACGTTCCTGTTTAAGGATCAGTTGCCGTCGCGCGTTGCCCTGCGAACCGCCTGCGCGGCCGTCCTGGTGATGCTGGGAGCCGGAATGGTGGTGTCGAACTGGATCCAATCCGCCGCCGACAATCAGCTTTACGCCGATGAAGTGATGTTTGAGCGCAATACCCGCTACCAGCGGATCGTCATCACCAAGTGGAAGGACGATCTGCGATTGTTTCTCAGCTCCCATTTACAGTTCAGCTCGCGCGATGAGTATCGATATCATGAGGCCCTGGTCCATCCTGGCCTCTCGGCCCTTCCATCCGCTCATCGAGCTCTCGTCCTCGGCGGCGGCGACGGGCTGGCTGTAAGGGAACTGCTGAAATATCCGAATCTCGAAAGCATCACCCTGGTGGATCTCGACCCCGAGATGACCAAGCTGTTCACCGAGCATCCCATGCTCGCGCCCCTAAACGACTATTCCTTCCGCAATCCGCGCGTCCACGTGATCAACGCCGACGCCTTCGTATGGCTCGACAAGAACCAAGGCTTCTGGGATTTCGTGGTGGTGGATTTTCCCGATCCGACGAATTATTCGCTGGGTAAACTGTACACCAGCGCGTTCTACCGGTTGCTGAAGAAACACGTCAGCGAGACCGGCCTGATAGTGGTCCAAAGCACCTCGCCGATGTTCTCGCGCCAGTCCTACTGGTGTATTGTCGACACCCTGCAACAGGCCGGATTCAAGACGTGGCCCTATCACGTATATGTCCCGAGCTTCGGCGAATGGGGCTTCACGCTGGCCGGCGCGAATTGGCAGCCTCCGCAGACGTTGCCGCCGGGATTACGATTCCTGACTGTCTCGACGATCCCGGAGCTATTCGACTTCCCCGAGGACATGAAGCCGGTAAGCGCCGAAGTAAATCGCCTGAACGACCAGATCCTAGTCCGATACTACGAAAAAGAGTGGAAAGACATCGCCAGGTAGCTCCTAGGGAAGTGCTAGGCTGAACCTATGGCGACCCTATACGTCGAAAACGTCCCCGATGATTTGTACGAAGCCGTCCGGAACCGGGCCAAGCTGGAGCGCAGTTCGATCGCGGCCGTAGTCATCGAAGTCCTTAAACAATCGATTCCTACGGAAACGGTTCTAAAACGCCGCAGAGAAGCTTTCAAAGAAATCCTGAAGTTTCAGGCTCAGAAGCCGCTCAAGCCGGGCCCACATCCCTCTACGGAGGAAATGCTTCGCGAGGATAGAGAGCGTTGATTCGAGTGGTTCTGGACGCCGGTGTCGCGGCGAAATGGTTTCTTCCGCCGCAGGATGAACAATTGGTGACGCAAGCGCTTCATTTGTTTCGACGGTATGAAGCCGGCCAGGTCCAGTTTATCGTTCCCGACATCTTTTGGGCCGAGTTTGGCAACATCGCCTGGAAAGCCGTTCGACGGCAGCGATGGCGCGCATCTGCGGCGCGTCGAGCCCTCGAATCCATTCGCGGATACGATTTTCCCACGGTCGACTCTAAATCTTTGATGGAAGATGCGTTTGAAATCGCTAGTGCCCACGGAAGTACGGTTTACGACGCGCTCTACGTCGCCCTCGCGGTTGGAACGGAAGTCGAAATGGTCACTGCGGACGAGCATTTGGCTCACGCTCTGGCTGCGCGTTTTCCAGTCAAGTGGCTGGGTGCGTTTTCAATCACTTAGAGATCTCGAGAAATCGAAGCTTGACAATATCACACTAAGATTGCATAATGACACTAGGCTAAATTAAAGCCGCGAGTTCTTTACGGGAGGAAGTAACACATTATGAGCAAGATCATCGGAATCGATCTCGGCACGACCAATTCAGTCGTCGCCGTCATGGAAGGCGGACAGCCCGTCGTGATTCCGAACCAGGAAGGCGGCCGCACGACACCCTCGGTGGTAGCGTTCACCAAGAGCGGCGAGCGGCTGGTCGGGCAAGTCGCGAAGCGCCAGGCAGTTACCAACGCCGAAAATACCGTTTATTCGATCAAGCGCTTCATGGGCCGGCGGTTTGACGAAGTCAGCCGAGGAAATGAAGCTGGTCCCGTACAAGGTGGTCCGGGCGATACGCAGGATGCTCGCGTCGAGATCAAAGGCAAGAAATACTCTCCGCCGGAGATCTCGGCGATGATCCTGACGAAGCTGAAGGAAGCGGCCGAGGCCTACCTGGGCGAGAAAGTCACCAAAGCCGTCATCACGGTTCCGGCGTATTTCAACGACGCGCAGCGGCAGGCGACCAAGGATGCGGGTAAAATCGCCGGCCTCGAAGTGATGCGCATCATCAATGAGCCGACGGCGGCTGCGCTGGCCTACGGGCTGGACCGGAAGAAGGACGAGACCATCGCGGTCTACGATTTCGGCGGCGGCACGTTCGACATTTCGATCCTCGAAGTGGGCGACGGCGTGGTGGAAGTGAAGTCCACCAACGGCGATACCCACCTGGGCGGCGACAACATCGACCAGCGCATCATCGACTGGCTGATTCAGGAGTTCAAGCGCGACCAGGGCATTGACGTTTCGCAAAGACCAGATGGCCTTGCAGCGTCTGAAAGAAGCCGCCGAGAAGGCCAAGATCGAGCTCTCGACCCTGCTCGAGACCGAAATCAATCTGCCGTTCCTTACGGCCGATGCCAGCGGGCCCAAGCATCTGGCGATCAAGCTGACTCGCGCCCGATTCGAACAGATGGTGGCGGATATTCTGGACCGGTCCGTCGAGCCTTGCAAGAAGGCCATCTCGGACGCCGGCGTGCAGCCGAGCCAGATCGATGAAGTGGTGCTGGTGGGCGGCTCGACGCGCATTCCGAAGTCCAGGAGATCGTTCGCAACCTGTTCGGCAAGGAGCCGAATCGCAGCGTGAATCCGGACGAAGTAGTCGCAGTCGGCGCGGCGGTTCAGGGCGGCGTGCTGGGCGGCGAAGTGAAGGACGTGCTGCTGCTCGACGTCACTCCGCTGTCGCTCGGCATCGAGACGCTGGGCGGCGTTTTCACCAAGCTGATCGATCGCAATACGACGATTCCTACGCGCAAGAGCGAAACCTTCTCGACCGCGGCGGACAGCCAGACCTCGGTCGAGATCAAGGTTTACCAGGGCGAGCGCGCCTTGGCGAAGGACAACCGGATGCTCGGTGTGTTCCAGTTGATCGGCATTCCGCCGGCTCCGCGCGGGATCCCGCAGGTGGAAGTGACCTTCGATATCGATGCGAACGGCATTCTGAATGTCACCGCGAAGGACAAGGCGACCAACAATGAACAGAAGATCACCATCACGTCCTCTTCGGGCCTGAGCAAGGACGAAGTCGAGAAGATGGCGAAGGACGCCGAATCTCACGCGGCCGAAGACAACAAGCGCAAGGACGAGATCGATGCTCGCAACCGGGCGGACTCCATGCTGTATCAAGTCGAGAAGATGTTGAAAGATCATCGCGACAAGATCAGCGCGGAAGATGCAAACCACGTCGAAGCCGCCCTCGAAGGAACGCGGAAGGCGATGGCCGGCGGCAGCATCGAGGAGATCAACAAGTCGGTCGACACGCTGACCCAGGCCAGCCACAAGCTGGCTGAGGCGATGTACAAATCGAGCGCGACTCCTCCGACGGGCGGTCAGCCGGGTACGGACGGCGGCGGTGCGGGACCGGCGGCAGATGGCGCGGGGCCGCAGAAGCCGAAGGATGACGTGGTCGACGCGGAGTTTGTCGACGTCGACGACAAGAAGAAGTAATAAAACCAGTGGCACGGCGCATCGTCGAGTTAACGCGGCGCCTGGCCATCTTTCTTATGGCACAGCAGCAGGATTATTATCAAACGCTCGGAGTGGGGCGCGAAGCCGATGCGGAGGAGATCCGCAAAGCCTACCGCAAGCTCGCGCGAAAGCACCACCCCGACTTGAATCCGGGCGACAAAGCGGCCGAGGAGCGGTTCAAGAAGGTCCAAGAAGCTTACGACATTTTGAGCGATGCCAAAAAGAAGCAGATGTACGATCAGTACGGCTTCTATTCGGAAAACGGAGCGCCTGGCGCCGGAGCGGGTCCTGGTGCGCAGCGCGGGCCGAACATGGGGTTCGGCGGCTTCGATTTTTCGGACGTCTTCCAGCGCGCGGTGCAGGCGCGGGTGCAGGACCTCGACATAGTCAGGCCGAGGAATCGGCTAGTTTCCAGGACATTTTCAGCCAGTGGTTCGGACGTCAGCCAGCCGAGGAGTCGCCCGCTCCTCGGAAAAAGGCTCGGATCTCGAGTACGGGTTGAGTATCGATTTCTGGCAGGCGATCAAGGGCACGCAAGTTCGGCTGACCATGAACCATCAGGAAACCTGCGCGACGTGCGGCGGCAGCGGAGCTGCGAAATCCGGCGGAAACACGGTTTGTCCCGAATGCAACGGCAGTGGCAGCGTGACCCAGGTGGCCGGCGCGATGAGGTTCAGCCTTACCTGTCCGCGATGCAATGGCGCCGGCCGTTTGAAGAACCAATGTCCCACTTGCCATGGCGACGGACGCGTATCGGCCGCGGAAACCGTGGAAGTGCGGATTCCCGCGGGCGCACAGCAAGGCTCGCGGCTGCGGGTCGCGGGGAAGGGAAATGCCGGCACTCATGGCGCGCCTCCTGGCGATCTTTACATCACCATACGCGTGGAGCCGCATTCATTTTTCCGGCGCGAGGGTGACGATATCGAGATCACGCTGCCGGTTCGCTTCGACGAAGCGGGCCTGGGAACCAAGATCGAAGTCCCCACCATCGACGGCCGGGCCCTGCTCAAGATTCCACAAGGGACCAAGAACGGCCAGAAGTTCCGGCTGCGCGAAAAAGGCGTCCTGAATTCCAGAACAGCAAGCGCGGAGACCAGATCGTACAAGTGGAAATGGCGGCCGCCGATGTCCACGATGAGCGCACCAAGGAGTTGCTGCGCGAGTATCAGAAACTGCACCCTGAAGATCCACGGGCTGAAATCTGGACCAAACTGTGAGCGCCATGCGAAAGAAAAACAAAGCGGCGTACATGATCTCGGCGGTGGCCGAGCAGTATCAGATTCACCCGCAGACGCTGCGCCTCTATGAGCGCGAAGGCCTGCTGAAGCCATCCCGCAGCGACGGAAACACGCGGCTCTATACCGATGATGATCTGGAGCGGCTGGAAGTGATTCTCAAACTGACGCGCGACTTGGGCGTGAATCTCGCCGGCGTCGAGATCATTCTGAATATGCGGGAGCGCATGGCGGAAATGCAGCGGCAGATCCAGAATTTCGTATCGAGCCTGAACACGGAAATCACCCAGCGGGCGCGCCCCATGGCTCAGGAGCAATCGAATTCGTTAATCCCCGTGATCGAAATCAAGCGGACCAGAAAGATTTAGTTGTCCTCGCGCATTGAGGGGATCATTCCTTGTTAGACACGATGCGCATCGTTCGGGACGGTGCATTGTTTTCCCTTGTGGGGTCAGTGTGCGTGCTTGTCTTGCTAGGGATCAATCCCCGGATCTTCCTGCAGCATTGCCCCCAAGAGATCCGGGAAATCGTCCCGCCAAAATCAGTGAAGGAGCAGCGGCTGTCTATCTTTCTCGGCCTGCTCTTCGGGGCTCCCTTCGCAGCATTGCTGTGGCGAACCGCAACTCTGGGAAGCCGCTCCTTTGGGGAGCTCTTTGCTTACGCTTTCGGCGTGCTTTTCATCTTTAACCTGGTTGACTTGCTCATTCTCGATTGGCTGATTGTGTGCGGTTTGAAGCCACGCTGGATGATCCTGCCCGGTACGGACCACATCGTGATTCCCCATCCTTACCTTCATCACTTCAAAGGATTCCTGAGGGGAACCGTTGGCTTGGTGATGGTGGGTCTCGCGATTGCTTTTCTGAGTATCCAGTTTTAGCGATCGGTTACTTGCCTTCGATCAAAAACGTCGGCGCAAGCCCCGTCAGCGTCGAAAACGTATTCGACCCCGACACACTCAACCAGCTCGAGCAGCCGTGAACTTTGCCCAGGAAGGAATGCGGATGCACGTCGATCTGCATTTCCTTCATCATCAGGCTGCCGTACTGCATCAGCGGGAATACGGCACGGGCGGGCTCGGCCACTTCCTGGACCACGTAGGGCACGCGCATGGCTTGGCGCAGGGCCTTTTCCCAACCCAGGTCGTCCGTCTGCGCGCCCAGGAAGGAATTGAGGTCGGCCGAATCGTCGTTCGGCTTCAGGATCAACTTGGCGCGATGCTTCATCACGAAGTCCGGTAGATCCACAGAGTGATTCTTATAGGTGGTCCGTGAGGCTTGGACCACGCGAGTCCACGGAATGAAATCCTTGATCGCCTTGCGCTCATGGGCGGGGAATTTCGCCGTAACGGCGTCGTCGGTCAGCAGGTCGAACACGGCTTTCTTCGCTCCCAGCTCAGACCGGAAGCTGTTCACCATGCAAATGGCGCGGTCCTTATAGGCGCGTACCAGCGGATGCGATAGATCGAAGCGGACCAGGAATTCCTGAAGCTTGATGCGCCGGTATACCAGGTCGATCGTGAAATCGCCGTGCCGCAGCACCCCGTTGCGATATTCGAGCTGCTCGGGCGAAACGATTTGAGTGGGGCAGCCTTCCCGCGAGAACTGCTCGGCCAGCATCGCGTAATCGCTCATATCGGAAGACTGGAAAGGCTGGCGGAACTCCACGATGGCGATTTGCGGCTTCTTCTGCTTCCCGCCGAAATCCTTGTAAGCCTTCAGCAAAGCATTCAGGAGATACTTGGCGCCGGGCAGCTTCGACAGCTTGTACTTCTTGCGGAATTCCTTCACCGGCGGAGCGTCGAAATACAAATCCGCGAGCATGTCGCCGTAAACAACGCCGGCAGGCGCGTCGGAATTGTGAGAGACGAATCGCATCGATCCGTTGTTGAGATTCGTGTCGAGAAGCCCGGTGACGCTGAAGAAAGAATACCCGGGATCCACCTGCGCCAGCATCCGTTCCGCCTGCAGCAGCTGCATGCGGGCGAGCAGCGAAGGCGTCGCTAGAGCCATGTGCTCCACCCGGCTGATCGCCGAGAACAATGCCTCCGCGCCCTTCACCATCCCGGCATCCGCCCGATTGGTGATAAAATGCGGACGCAGAACCGGAGAGATGGGACGATCGCCGAGCTTCTCGGCCTTCATGCGCTCTTGGAGCGTCTTAGCCCAAGCCAAGTCAATATACGGCTCACTCTCGATTAATTTGTGATAACGGGCTATGGCCTCGCCCACTTGAGTCATCTTGTTTTCTTAAACTCAAGTATCGCACGCCGAGTGTCAATTTGAAAACAAATCAAATTGTAAAACTTCCTGTATGTTACTGATTAACAATGGGTTATTTTAATTGATGCGGTTTACGTTTTTGGGTCCCTAGCCGCTCACTTCATCAAGGTTTACGATCTTCGAACGAAACTCCAGGCCGCGCTCGGCAATCAGGCGCCGCTTTGGCGTATTGGGCGAAAGAGACGCGTCTGAGGTTGCCAGCCATACGTATCGGGCGCTCATTTGCGCAAATGCTGTACCATCACTGCGGACCCACGACCGCAACCATGCCAATTTTGTGAGCACCGTATCGACATGGGAGGAAGACGCAGAGTGAACCTCGATCCAGACGACTTGGTCGCGGTCCGCGGCTTGTTTGATGCCCACGCCATAATCCCACCTTACGTCATTAGGCATGCTTCTTCTCAATTGCAGGTCGAGATCAAACACCTCCACCTAGCTCGTCGGGGCTCTTCAATTGTCACGCGCTTGCGATGTTCCCTTTGAGTGCCCGGAGTCTCTCTCTATATCCCGCACAGATCTGAGGAGTGCTTTCCACTGCTACCTTAAACGTCATCGCTCTCCGCCACGACGCGTGCGACTTCATCCGCCACGCGGCCACTGAACTCCGTGAGTCCGCCCCATCCGGCTTCTTCAACAAGATCTGAGCCAGGGTCAAGCTTTGATATCTCGCGCGCGACACCAGGATCAGGATCGAAATAGTACACGCGGGTCTGCTTCTCAAGGGCGGCTTTGGCAATCTTAAGCATTCCAGGGCTGTGTTTCGCTCCGAAAAGCTGCAAGACGTGCTTCGGGCAAGCCTTCCTTTCTCGAAATACGCGGAGAGCCCAGACGAGATCGAGGACGTGGGGTGAATGAGTGGAGAAGACAGACCCGATAGCCCCGCC
>CAVPKR010000160.1:0-7113 GCA_963705675.1 Terriglobia bacterium | reverse complement strand
TCCGCCGCCCACCGTCACTGGCGAGAAGGTGAAACCTCCGGTGCCGTTGCTGATTCCCACGAACGCCACTCCGTCCGTCGACCGATAGAAGAAAACATCTGCCTTACCGTCGCCGTTGAAATCAGCCACCTGGAGGTTTGTGAAGCCGGTACTCACCAACGTGGACTGGTAATGGAAAGTTCCGTCCCCGTTGCTAATCGCGGTGTACATGGCGCCGTCGGTGGCGCGATACACCACGAAGTCCGTCAGTCCGTCACCGTTCAAGTCACCCATGGCGGCTATCTTGAATCCGGTAAAGCTCGCGCCCCACGCTAGCGACACCGAGGTAAACGTGCCTGTACCGGTGCCGAGCAACGCATATCCAACCGCGGACGCGCTGTTATAAACCAGGAGGTCCGCGTACGGGCCACTGGTGAATTTGCCGTATCGGAGGGTATCGAAGCCTGAAGTCATCAGCGTGTCTACATAGCTGAACGTTCCGGTTCCATTGCTTAATCCGGCGTAGCCATTCCCGATCGGATCGTACATAAACACGTCCGACTTTCCGTCCCCGTTGAAATCTATAACGGCCGCCTGACACCCGCCGCCGGCAACGTATTGGTATCGTCCGGGGTTCTGATAGCCGCCGGCGAGGTGGGTCCACAACTGCACATAAATCGCTCGCCCGTCGCAAGGAATGTTGCTCACGGTGAACGACGTGCTGGTGGTCGTTGATTCGAATATGTCCGCTTGACCCACCGCGCTGCCTACCGACAACTGGTACAGATTGGCTCCGGCCGCAGTTGACCAGCTAAATGTAGTCGTGTTGGAATTCAGCGTCGAGCCCATCGCCGGAGACAAGAGGGCCGCGCATCCGGAGGAGGCCGTATAGACAGAGTGGTTCGGCGCCTGGAACACCCCGCCGACCATGGCCGCCACCGATAGATAAACGCTTCGCCCGTCGCAGGGTAGTGCGCCTACGGTTAGCGACGTCGAACTCGTCGTACCCGAGAAGTAGTCTCCGATTCCCGCTTGGCTGCCCACTTCCACCTGATACTGGGTGGCGCCCGGCGTCGGTTGCCAAGCAAACATGTATGAGGGACCCGAAAGAACTATGGGACCGGTCACAGGCGTCCCAAATCTCATCATCCATCCAGTGGCGTAACCCGCATACACAGCCTGATAAGCAGAATTAACCGGAAAATCTCCTGAGTTTGTCTGTCCTCCCGTATAAATATTCGCACTTGCGTCGAGCGCGATAGCTGTAGCCGCGTCCGAACCAGATCCGCCGTAAACGGTTGAAAAGATCAGAGCAGCCCCGGTGGAGTTGATCTCCGAGATAAAGGCATCATCATTTCCGTTGAAGGCTGCTTGCACTGCATTCACAAGCGGAAAATCAACCGACGAGGTGCTTCCCGCAACGTAGGCATTTCCGCTTGCATCGACCGCAATTCCCGCGGCCCAGTTCGACGTGCTCCCGCCGAGGAAGGTGCTGTAGAGTAGGGCGTTGCCCGCGGGGCTCAGCTTCGATACGAACGCGTCCTGTATGCCGTTCATCGCCGCCCGCAAAGCTCCTGCCGTGCCGGGGAACAACGCCGAGCTGGTTTCGCCGGCGACGTACGCGCTGCCCGCCGCATCCACCGCGATCGCGTTAGCCTGTTGAGGCATATTGCCAGTGCCGGTGCCGCCCAGATAAGTGCTATAAACAAACGCTGATCCGGCCGGGTTAAGCTTGGTCACGAAAGCCACCTGCCCGCCGGCGTTTGAAGCTTGAAACGCGCTTGCCACTGGAAAATTCGTGGAATATGTCCCGCCTGCAACATAGGCGCTACCGCTCGAATCCACGGCGATGCCCCCGGCGTGCTCTATTCCGGAGCCTCCCAGATACGTGCTGAAGACGATGGCCCCGGAGGCGCTGAGTTTAGTGATGAACGCGTCCGTCAACAACCCAAAGGACGGCTGGGCCGCACCCAATACCGGAAAATCTGTAGATTGCGTGTCGCCGGCGATGTACGCATTGCCCGATCCGTCGACGGCGATCGCAGTGCCCTGGTCCCAACCCGAACCTCCCAGGTATGTGCTGTAGATCATGGCGCTGCCGGCGGCGTTCAGTTTGACCGCGAACGCGTCGCGGCCGCCTTTCAGCGAATTGTGAAGCGCCGACTTCACCGGAAAATTGGTGGATGCCGTGGAGCCGGTCAGGTAGGCTTGCCCGGAGCTGTCTACCGCGATTGCCGCGGCCCGATCGTCGCTGTTTCCGCCAATATAAGTCGCATAGACCAGCGCCGTGCCGGACGGATTAAGCTTCACCACAAAAGCGTCCACGCCGCCCTGGTTGGCCGCCTGAATCGCGCCTGATATGGGAAAATTCAACGACTCCGTCCAACCGGCGGCATAAACATTTCCCGCGCTGTCCACTGCAATGCCGGTGACGTTGTTTATCGAACTGCCGCCCATGTAGGTGCTGTAGGTAACCGCCGGGTCAATGACCAAAGGCTTGGACGAATCGTAGGGGCCGACCTCAAACCCCACCGTGTTCGAATCGATCAGCCGGTAGTGGGATTCGATCTGCGTCCTGCCGGTGGCCAAATCCTGGTACGTCGCTGGCGCGTTTTCCCGCAAATCTCCGCCGGCTCCACGAACCAGCAAGGCGCCACCCGGCTCGATCGAAACTTCGGTCGCGTCTTCATACCGCAGCCGGATTTGCGCCGCGCTGGCGTTTGGCGTCACCAGGAATTCGGATTTGATTGACCCGCGCTCGTTTCCCAAGTAGCTGGCGTCGATTCCCGGATACAGGCTTCGGTAGACGATCTTCCGGTAAGTTTCCGTGCCCGTTTTCCAGCTTGCCTTCGTTCCGATCAGAAAATTCACGCGTCCATCCATCGGATCTTTGCCTTCGATGGTCGCCGCAGGATCGCTGCCTACAAAGCGCATTCGCATCTGAGCATCATGAATCCGGTAGACGACGGAGCCAATTTGGAACCCCGCCTGCATATCGGCGGTTTCCAGAATGAAACGAATTCCCGAATCGATTGGATTTGGATTCCTAAAAAAGAACGCGGGGAGCGACCGTCCCGGATCCAGAGCGAATCCAGGCATCATGGCGACTATAAACAGGGCGATATTCTTGTAATTCCAATTCACGAATGGAATTAATGCAAGCGGGATACCGAAGTGAAACTATCTTTTAAATCATCGAGGTCGTGGATCGACCCGAAATGGCGGGATTCAAATCGAGACCCGAAATGGGACTCTAGCGGGATTTCTTTTTTCTGACTTCCCTAACGCTCACCGGCGCCAGCAGAAACTTCGCCTGACTGTCGAGCGCAGGCTTACCGTTCCGGTCCCACACGAAACTACCATCGGGCTGCATGTGCCGCGCGCTGCGATTATCAGCCAGATAAGTCGCGAGAATATCTTCGCGAAGCCGCTTCAGAAGGCGTTTGTTCTGCACTGGAAACAGAAGCTCCACCCGGTGATTCAGGTTGCGATCCATCAGGTCCGCGCTACCCAGGTAGACTTCTTCCCGGCCGCCGTTGCGGAACCAGTAGATGCGGCTATGCTCCAGGAAACGTCCCAGGACGCTGGTCACCCGGATGTTCTCGCTGATCCCCGGGATGCCGGGCCGCAGGCTGCAGATGCCGCGGACCAGAAGATCCACCTTCACTCCGGCTTGTGATGCCTGATAGAGCAATTTGATAATTCCCCGTTCTTCAAGGGCGTTCATTTTGAAGATCAGCCGCGCTTCGTGGCCGCTCTCCGCTTGGGCGATCTCCCGCTTGACCAAATCCTCCAGTTTGCTCCTCAAGTTGATGGGAGCCACCAGCAGCTTGTGAAATTCGTTCTTCGCGGAATACCCGGTCACGTAGTTGAACAAGTCTGTGACATCGGCGCCGATCTCTTCGTCGGCCGTGAAAAAACTCAAGTCGGTGTACAGGCGAGCTGTGGTCGGGTTATAGTTCCCGGTGCCCAGATGAACGTAGCGGCGAATCGTCTCGCCCTCCCTCCGCACTACCAGCGCGACCTTCGAGTGGACCTTCAGCCCCACCAGGCCGTAAACGACGTGAACGCCCGCGGCTTCCAGCGCTCGAGCCCATTCGATGTTGCTTTCTTCGTCGAAGCGAGCTTTCAGCTCCACCAGCACGGCCACCTGTTTGCCATTCTCGATGGCGCTCAACAGGCTTTCGACTACAGGCGAATTCCGCCCACCCGGTACAGCGTCATCTTGATCGCCAGCACGTCCGGATCGACTGCCGCTCGGCGCAGAAATTCGATCACAGGCTGGAATGAATCGAAAGGATGATGCAGGAGCAGATCCTCGCGGCGCAGCACCGCGAAAATGTCCTCCTCCGATTTCGGGTTCAACTCCGGCGGAGTGTGGGGAAGAAACGGTGCGTCTTTAAGGTCCGGCCGATCCAGCGACAAGACCTGGCGCAGCCTGCTTAAGTCGAGCGGCCCGTCGACGGGATATACGTCGCGCCGGTCGAGCTCCAGATTCGCGACCAGGGTATCGAGAATCGGCTCGGGAATATCGCTCGACACCTGTAGCCTCACCACCGCGCGGAACCGGCGCTGCCAGACCGCTTCCTCAATGGTCTCCAGCAGATCGTCGCTTTCCAGCTCCTGAATCTCCACCTCCGCATCGCGCGTCACGCGAAACGGATACGCCTCGATGATCTCCAGGCCGGGAAATAGCATCTGGAGATTTTCGATAATCAAATGCTCCAGCCAGATCAGCACCGGGCGGCCGGTCGAGCCGCGATCGACGGGAACCAACTGCGGCAAAGTGTCGGGAACTTTGACGCGCGCGAACCGTTCCACTCCCTTGGCGTCGCGAACCGCCACCGCCAGGTTCAGGCTCAAGTTCGAAATATGCGGGAACGGCCTGCCCGGATCGAACGCCAGCGGGGTCAATACCGGATACACAACCTCCCGGAAGTATGCCTCCATGGAGGTGCGCTCGCGCGTCGTGAGCTGCGAATAATTACGCAGCTCGATGCCGGCTTGCTCAAGATCGGTAGCAATGTCGCGCCAAGTGTCGTAGGCGTCCGCCATGAGCTGCTTTACGTCAACGCGGATATGGTCAAGCTGCTCGGAAACCACGCCGTCGAGCAGATTCGTCGCGGCTTTCTGCTTCAGAACGGCCACGCGAACCATGAAAAACTCATCCAGGTTTGAAAACAGGATGGAGAGGAACTTTACCCGTTCCAGCAGCGCGTTCGCCGGGTCCTGGGCTTCTTCAAGAACGCGACGCTGGAACGCGAGCAAGCTAAGCTCGCGGTCGATGTAAAGACTGGGATCGTTCAGGGAACGCACGCTCGGAGGTGGTGCAGAATCGGGGACCGGGGCCTTCAAGGTGGGGCTGGACATGCCGCTACCATTTTAGCTGAGTGGCATGTCCGCCCGTTTTACCGCTTCTGTTAGAAACTGAATCGCAGGCTCAAATCGATGCGCCGGTTGAACGCCTGGGCGTTCGCGTTTCCGCCAAATCCACCGATATTGGCTTGAGCCAAAGGCTGTCCCAGACGTGGGGACAGCAGATCGCTTTCAATCTGTCCCGGATTCACGGTGTTAAACAGGTTGTGGAAGAAAATTCCAGCGGTGAGATTGTATTTCCGTCCGCTGGTATCGCCGCCGCCGAAACCTCCCGGACCGCCGCCGCCACCGCGAGGGCCTCCCCCGCCGCCGCGTGGACCGCCGCCACCGAATCCGCCGCCAGGACCACCGGGTCCGCCGCCGCGGTTACGCTGATTGGCCGTCGTAGTGGATTCGCCGAATCCCCACGTCCGGCTGATCCGCAGATTGAAATTGAACTGCCGATAGCCGTCGAAAGCGTTAATCGGAATCACCGGCAGGTTTGCCGCCGCCGGATTGATGACGAAATTCCCGTAGGGCGTTCCCGATACCAGGCACGTCGACAAGTTGCGCGCGATTTGCTGGGTACACGCGGGAGCCGTAAACCCGCCGGCGCCAGCGCCGGACGCGCATTCGTTTGCGAATCGCCGTACTGATCGATCCCTTCCGTAATGTTGAACGGGGGCGCCGAGTTGTACACGATGTTCGGCGAGAACCGGATGCCGAACGGAGCCAGAATGCTGCCGTTGACGTTGATCCGATGCCGGACGTCGTAACTGGCGCGCCCATAATCCTGATTGAAATTGTAGGGATTCGAGGGCGATCCGAATACGTTCGTGTTGACGTGACCGTAGGCGTACCATCCAAACAGCGAGATCCTCGAACTGATCCTGGCGTTCGAGTTGAAGATCAATTGATTCTGCTTGTACATGCCGCTCGACTCGTACAAAGTGTAGATCCCGGAACTTTGCCCCAGCGGATAAACGGAGCTCGCGGGATTTACGGGATTCCAGGTACCCGGCAGCGGCGTGTTGATGTCGACCGTTCGCAGGACATGCTCCCCGATCGAGTTGATGTAATTGAGAGAAACCGTGACGTTCTTCGGCAACTGCCGGTCCAGGCCGATCGCCGCCTGTTGCATACGCGGCGATTTGTAAGTCCCGTCGATGTGATACGTCGCCGCGGATTCTTGATACGCCGGGCTTTCGAGCGTGGAGAGCGGCGGAATCGGAACCCCGGCCCCCGGGAAAAATGTCGGATTTGGAATGGTGTAAGAAACGTCGTTCACCCCGTTAAACCGTTCCGCGTTCACAACGTTCGTGACCATGAACCGATCGTAGAAGTAGCCTATTCCGCCGCGCAGCACGGTCTTGGGCGCGCGCATGCGGCCTTGAGAGGGACCGATTCCCCAGGCAAAGCCGACGCGAGGCGCCCAGTCTCCGTGGTCCGGAATATTGTTTTGCACTTCGTAGCGCAATCCCAAACTCAAAGTGAAACTCGGTCTTACTTTCCAGTCGTCTTGAAAAAACAACCCGGCGTCCACCTGATTCGCATTGATCAGAGGCTGGCCCGCGTTGAACTGGTATTGGAACGGACCGCCGCCGGCCGCGATAATTTGCGACAGAGGCACATTCTGAGCAATTCCCTGCTGCAACAATGCATAGGATCCGATGTCGGTGAAGTTGAACTGCCCGGAAAAATTGCTGGTGCTGTAGTTGTTCACACCGGTTTCGCGAAGCCTGCCGCCAAACTTGATGAACTGCGTACGACACCATGCGT
>CAVPKR010000159.1:0-19788 GCA_963705675.1 Terriglobia bacterium | reverse complement strand
ACCCGCAAGCCGGGTCATCAGCGCCGGCGGAGCGCTAGGAGTTACACGGTTTTGATATTATATTTTTTATATATTAGAATTTATTTCTCTAGAGATTCTCCTTTTTAAATTGTATTTAAAACTAATGTGGGTTTTTTTGTAAGAAAGTCTCTGATGGCTAGCATCTTGAGCAATCGTTTGCTGGTCGTCGATTTCGATCCTAGCCTGTGCCACCTCATTAAAGCTTCTGCCGAGAGTGCAGGCTTCGAGGTCTCTGTCACCAAAAGTCCGGCAGCTTTCGCCGAAAAGGCCCGCGTTTGGTGCCCGACGGTTGATGCTCGATCTCGGAATGCCCGGCACCGACGGCATCCAGCTCCTGCGCGGCCTTGCTTTGGACCAATGCCCGGGTCACGTGATCCTGATGAGCTCCGCCGATAGCAAAGTGGTGGAATTGCGATGCAGCTCGGTCGAGCTCGCGGTTTGAAATGAGCGGCGTCCTCCAAAAACCCGCGCAATTAGAGGCGCTGCGAAAATTTTTAGCTCAATTCCAAGTGGCCAAGGCGCTGCTCGGCCGATCTGGCCGGCGCGATAGCGACGAACCAGCTCTTTCTCGAATATCAGCTGAAGCTCGATCGCCGCGCCGCGCGGATGACGGGGGTCGAAGCGCTGGTGCGCTGGCGTCACCCAGCGCTTGGGAATATTTCCCCGGATCAATTCATACCGCTCGCCGAAGAAAGCGATCTCATTCACAAACTGACCGATTGGGTTGCGGGCGAGAATCTGCATCACGCGGCGAATTTCTTCGTCGCGGCCAATCACAGGGTCCAGCTTACCCCGGCGCGCGAGATCGGTCAGGTCCGCGTCCGTACTGTTCGAGAGCGCGATAAGTGGATTCCGGGTTTTGCGACGTGACGCGATGGCTGCCTCGAACTCGCGGCCATAGCCTGCAGGATGGTTTCGTGCGTCACCGCCGTGCTTCGCTAGAATTTCACCGGCCGAGTCACGCTTTCCGCCGCGGCGATGCCCAGCAGAATGTGTTCGGTTGAGACGTACTCGTCTTTCAGGCGCTGCGCTTCTTCGAACGCGCGCTCCAACACCTTGTTCGCTTCCGGGCTCAGGTATTGTTCCGAGCCTCCGGAAACCTTCGGCAGCCGCTCCACTTGCTTCTCAACTTCACTGGCGAGCTGCGTGGGCGACACACCCAGCTTTTCGAAGAGGGGAGGCACCACGCCGTCACCCTGCGCAAGCAACGCCCAGAGGACGTGCAGCGGCTGAACCTGCTGCTGTCCGTAGCGCGCAGCCATTTCCTGCGCGGCTTGCATCGCTTCCTGGGCTTTCAGAGTCAATTTGTCAAATCTTGGCATTGCGCAATCTTCTCACTTTTGCGGAGCTACAAAAAGGGCCAGCAGAACCCGCCGACCCGTCACGTCCTGCGATTTTAGTTCGGCGCTTCTAAAGTCGAAAGGCGAAACGGAGCCGGTCCGCGCATCGTATTCATGTAGCCTGTTCCCTGAAGCCTATATAATTCTAAGCATCTTAGCGCATGTGGATAATAAAATATGCGCGTATCATTGTCAAGTGTATTTGAGATCCTCTAGAAGAGCCATGTAGCGCGTAGTATACTCATTCTAATACCCTTACAACAAGGCATTTCAGATAGTGCGTTTCCGGCATGGTCAGCACAATGGGATGGTCTTTCGCCTGTGTGCGGCGATCCACAACAACAACGCTCCGGCGGGCGTCGATGGCCGCCTCTGCGAGGATCTGCAGGAACAACGCCTCTGGGATGTGGTAGGAGCAGGAGCACGTGACGAGGAAGCCGCCGGGCTTCAGCAGCTTCAAGGCGCGAAGGTTGATCTCCTTGTACCCTCGCTGGGCGGCTGGGACGCTATCCCGATTCTTGGCGAAGGCAGGTGGGTCGAGGATGACCATCTGGAATTTGCGGCCCACCTCGTCGTACTCCTTCAGGATGTCGAAGGAATTGCCTTCGCGGAAAGTGACGTTGGAAATGGCATTGAGCTCTTGATTGCGGCGCGCGGTCAATCGCCGCAGGAGCCATGTCTGTGGCCTCTACATGCTCACAGTGGCTGGCCACCGTGAGCGCGAAGCCGCCGTTGTAGCTGAAGCAGTCCAGCACTTCGCCCGAGGCATAGCGGCGAGCGGCGAGGTGGTTCTCGCGCTGGTCAAGGAAGGAGCCGGTCTTTTGTCCCCTGCGCAAATCGTAAACAAAACTGATTCCGTTTTCTTTGGCGATGACCTCTTCCGGAACTTCACCATGCAGGACGCTTATGCTTTGCTCAAGGCCTTCGAGCAATCGCACCTTTGGATCGTTCCTTGAGAATGCCTTTGGGTGAGAAGAGTTCGACCAGACTCTGTACGGAAAGGGCTTTCAGGCGCTCCGTTGATTGGCTCAGGGTTTGTACGACGAGATAATCGCCGTAGCGGTCGACGACGAGCGAAGGCAAATTGTCCGCCTCGCCGTAGACGAGCCGAAAGGCGGTAGTAAAACCAACCCACCGCCTCTCTATCTGAATCCCGGCGCCTTCACGGTCGGCAATGGAAGCGGGGCCGCCAGCGTCGGACCTTTCAATGTCAATGTCACCATGCCTCCCAATCTGATCTTTAGCAACGGGGGACAGATATCCGCGGTCACGCGATCTCAGCCGCTGACTCCCGTGCAATGGCTCGGTGGGGAACCCGGCGGCGACGTCATCATACAAGGAAACAGCGGGGCGAGCGCCTACTCCTCGTCTGCCGCGCGCCGGCCGCCGCGCGATCCTTCATTGTGCCGGCGTCGATACTGGAGGCACTGCCTGCCAGTTCAGGATTGCGTTTCGTCGGTACGATCAGTGTGTCCACTACCACAGGGGGAACCGTCGCCAACCCCAGCGGACTCGATTTTTTCACCAATGCCGGCGTCCAATATATCTTAGAGGAGAACGTCAACTACAAGTAGCCGAGGTTGTTGTTTATCCGCTTTGCGATCATAGCCGCTTCCGCCACCTCCACCGCAGAACGTCCGCTCACGGCCGGAACCCCCGGGGCCGCAGGCACGTTCGGGGCCGCCGCTTTAGGAGGAGCGACCGGCGCCGATTTCGCCAGTTCCTTCGAAGCCGCGGCGTTGCTTCTTCCCAACGTCAACGCCTGCACCATCAACTTACGCTCGATCTCCAGCTTGCCGTTTAATCCCACCGCCTTTTCCCATTCCACCCGCGCATCGTCGATGCGGAAGGAGTACAGGTCCAGATCGCCCAGCAGAGCGTGCGCGGTCGCGTCGGATGGATTCCGCTCTGTCGCCGCGCGCAACACCGCCACCGCGCTCGCGCGATTGGTAAACATGTATTGGGTCCCGAGCCCCATCGCGACGCGCCAGTCGTCCGCCAGATCCGCCGGATCCTGTTTCAAGATCATCTTGCAGTATGCCCGATAGTATGCGATCAGTGCGCTCTTCTGCGGCGGGACGGCTCCTGGTTCCAGAAACTGCGGATCGTCAGCGGCATAATTATGCTTAAGAATCGCCAGCGCGTCTTCCCACATGCCCAACCGGATATATTCGTCGGCGATATCGAGCACGCGCTCCCCGTCACCCGCCAGATAACTCCACAGGGCAGGATCGTCAACGCCGAGCAGCGTGCCTTCATAGCGCAGCAGGGCGTTTTCCGGAGCCAGGACGTTCCATCGCTTGAATAGTTGAATTGCCAGGTCTTTACTTCCAGTCCTGCGCCGCAGGGCGATTCGAAGCCCGGCAATACGCGGAGCGCGACCGGGGTCGCCGCTCAGCGGCTCCAGTAGTTTAAGCGCTTTCGAGTCGTCATGCGCGCGTGCGGCGAGAAACGCGAGTTCCAGCGTTGCGGCGGGGCCAAATTCAGAGGCAATCCCGACCTTCGAAAATAGCGCGCGCGCTTCCGAATCGCGACCCATCTCGGCCTGCGCCGCTCCGGCCGTGTATAACGCTTCGGGATCCAGCGGCATCTTGGCCAGGACCTTTTGCATATCCGTAACCGCTTCATCGAATCGCAAAAGAGATAGTGCCAGACGCCCCGCCGCTTTCTCAAACGCGGGATTCTTCGGAAACCGGCGCATCCCCAGGTTCGAATCGTTTTGCGCGAAGGCTAGCTGGCCGCCGGATTCGCGATATTTCTCCCGGTTCACAAGGAGCGACTCAGTTTCCGGTCCGTTCCAGTCCACCAGTTTCTGCAGACCGGGTTTGGTCCCAGCCGGAATGCCGGCGTCATACACGCCCTCGATCTGATCGAGCAATACGCGCGCTTTAGTGGTCGACAGCTGAACCTCATAAGGCTGCATGGACGCTGCATCCACTGCTCCGGTCCAGTTCACTGCGGGATCCAGATCCACGCTGGACTCCTTCACGACCTTACCCCCGTTCAGAATTCGAATCCGCGCGCCGGCAATCGCCCGGGTCGCATTCAACTCCACCGCGAAGACCAATTTTCCCGAGCTGTCCTTGCGCCGAGCCGCATAAAGTACCGCGTCCGTAGTCGCCCGCGTCACTCCTCCCAGGTTCCGAAAAGGAATCCAGTATTCGGCGAAAGTTCGCGACTGTTCGGGTTTCAAAAAGCCCCAAGTTTCCTGATCAGTGAACAAGCCCGACTGAATCTCGACAAATAAATTGCCGTTATCCGTCAGCCGGCGCTTGTAATCGTCCATCTGGTCGCGGGGCATGATCCATAGTTTCTTGCCGTGACCACGCTCGCATCCGCGTAATGCGCGACGCCGGTCCTGCTTTGCGGCTTGTAGATCGCCATGAACGGCTCCCGGCAATCGAAGGCGAACCACGCCGATTCTTCAGCGGGATCGTTGGATACGATACTCTTGTCCACCCCGGCTTGATTCACCGGCCAAGTCTCGACCGTGCTTCCACCGTGGCTGCGCACCAGCTTGGTGGGGATAAAGTATCGGATTCCCGGATCGTCCCATTCGATATCGGCGTTATTCCACCACAAGTACGGCCTGCTACGGGAATCGGGTTGTACAGCGAAACTTGCTCTTCCAGCACCGCAACGCCGGGCCTGAGCCGGTACTCCATCCGCCATTCCATTCCCGTCACCCGATCCGTATCGCCAACGATCACACTGGCGACTCCGCCAGGCTGATTGCGGATCGCAAATCTTGCGGGCGACGTCGTGGTCCGGCTATGGGTCACCGGAAAATTCGGTTCGATTCCGGTCGGCACCCACGCGCCCCGGTGCCCAAACTGATCCTTCTTGATTACCGGATTCGCAAAAAACACCTCGCGATTGCTCAGCTTGTCGCGGCAGCCATACACATGCCCGCCAAGATCCGGCAGGATACGGCAGAACAGATACTCGTTTTCAAGATTCAGCGTGCGCCATTTCTGAATCGATCGATCCTCCACTCGCGTGCTCAAGTGCGACCGCACCGGATAAGGATAATTCGCGATGTCTTCTGTGAAAAAAGCCGCAAATTCCGGCACCGGATCGGCATCCGCCTCCGCGTAAGTCGGCAGCGCAATCGAGTCTTCCCAAACATGCACCGGCGCAGCACCCGGCGCCGAATTCGTAATGAAAATCCCCAATAGGAGCCCTACCCAGACGCGGTGCATGCCTTAAGCCAAGGTTAGCAAACCCTAGCCGTTTACAATCGATATAGTGACTCGCGCGATCCGTGTACTCATCACGGCCCCAAAATTCATCATCGGAGGACACAACCAGCAGGCCGCCGACCTGATCCAGAACCTCCGCCGCGCCTACGGCGTGCAAGTCGACCTCCAACCCACCGATCCCGCCTTGCCCGGCCCGCTCAAATTTCTCTACCGTAACGGCGTCACACGGCCCGTGGTCCGTCTAGCTCTCTACTCGATCCAACTCCTGGTGCGCGTCCCTCGCTACGATATCGTCCACGCCTATTCCGCCGGTCTCTGGTCCTACGCGCTGGCCACCCTTCCTGCGCTGTTCGTGGCAAAGCTTTATCGGCGGACTTTACCCTCTTTTACGCCGACGGCCGCCTGACCGAGCATCTGAATACCTGGCGAACCGCCGTCCCGACCATGCGCATGGCGACCGTAATCGTCGGCGCGAGCCCCCACATCAGCGACGTGCTCGCGCAGCACGGACTGGCCGCCCGCGTGATTCCCAACGCCGTTAACACCATGGTCCGCTACCGGGCGCGACGCCAATTGCGCCCCCGCCTGATGACCAACCGACTCCTGGAGCCTCTCTATAACCACCCCTGCATCTTCCGAGCCTTCGCGCGCGTCCAGGAACACTATCCCGACGCGGAGCTCGTCGTCGGCAATGCCGGAATTCTACGTGAAGAATTAGAGAAACTCGCCGCCGAAATGGGACTGAAGAATTGCCGCTTCATCGGCGTCCGCCCCATCGAGGAAGTTCCTGATATCTACGATGCCGCCGACATCTACCTCACCAGTCCCAACGTCGACTGCAACCCCGCCTCCATCCTCGAATGCTTCACCGCGGGCCTGCCCGTGGTCGCCACCCGCGCCGGTGGGATTCCCTACATGATCGACCACGGCCGCACCGGCTTCCTGGTCGACATCAACGACGACCAAGCCATGGCCGAGTGCATTTTTCGTCTCCTAGAAGATCCCGATCTGGTCGAACGCATGACCGCCGCCGCACGCCTCGAGGCTCCCCAATATTCCTGGGATTCGGTTACCTCAAGCTGGAATCGGCTCTACCAAGAAATGGCCGGAGTCACTGCGCCTTCTTCGCAAACCACTTCGAGTACCACTCGATCGTAAGCCCGAGCCCCTCATCCAGCGATACCCAAGGTTCATACCCCAGGACCTCGCGCGCACGTGTGATATCGGGACACCGCTTCAGGATCGGATCGTTCGCCGCGGTCTGCGCATCGATCTCCGCTTTCACGCCCGACCGCGCTAGAATCCGCCCTGCCAGATCGCCGATCGTCACCGGCTCCTTCTCATTGCCGATATTGAACGTCCCGCCCTCGGCAGCCGTAGTGCGCATGCAAGCGATGGTCGCCGTCACCGCGTCACTCACGTAGCAAAACGCCCGGATGTACGTGCTCGAATACACCACCAGTGGATTCTGCCGTTGAAACGCCGCCCGCTGATACAACTGTGGAATCACATGTTCCTCGCCCATTCGAGGACCATACACGTTGTGATACCGCGTGATCACGAAGGGCTTCTCCGCCGCGCGGCAGTAATGCGTCACTGCCAGTTCCCCGAAAATCTTGCTTCCCGCATACGTGCTCCGTGGATTCGCGATATCCGTCAGCGCCAGCGGCACATTTTCAGGCGTCGGAACCGGCAAGGTGTGGAACTGCTGCGTCCACGCGTAGACCTCGCTGGTCGACGGGAACATCAGTTTCTTCCCCCCGCCTGCCGTGAACCATTCCAGCACCGCAACGGTCGCCCCCGCATTCACGCGCAGCACGTGGACCGGCCGGTGCAGAACGTTCTCCACCCCCAGCACCGCCGCCATATGATAAACCTCGTCATAATCGCCGCCCACCGAATCGAGCGCCCCCGGAACGCACAGATCCGCCGTCACCAGCGTGATATTCGGCAGCGCGCACAGCGCCTTCAGATCGTCATCCATGCGCCCGCGCGCGAAATTCTCCAGCAGCGTGATCCGCGTTCCCGGCTCCGCCGCCAGCCGTACCGCTAGATGATAGGCGATGAACCCGCCACCGCCCGTAATCAGAATTCGTTTTTCACTCATTGATTTAGATGCGATCGAACCCGGCCTTGCGCCAGTGTCCCTTGCCGACCGCGGCCACCCGGATGCCCCGCCTGTGCAACTCCGCCGCCGTCGCATCGCTGATCCCGTTCTGTGCATCGACGACGAAACGCAGCGAGCCCCCCTCAGTCCAGCTCAGCGGAAAATCCCCGCCTCGATACGCCGAGTGCGGAACCGCGAGAACCAGCCCCTCCGCCCAATTCGAAACATCTCCCAGTTCGCGAGTCAGCGCCACCGCCGGCCGCTCCGGCCACAAAGCGAGATAAGGATCGTGGGCCTTGACTTCCGCCCCCGCCGCATCCAGCGCATCCACCAGCACCTCCGCCGGCGTATTCCGCGTATCCGGAACATCGGGAAGATAGCTGACCCCGCAAACTGCGACGCGCTTTCCTCGAATATCCCCGCCCGCGAGCTCTACCGCCAGGTCAAACGTATGCAGCGGCATCGCCTGATTGGTCCGCAGAGCCTGCATCGTCATTGACAGCGTCACATCCGTCCCGAACAACCTCGTCGCCGACCATTGCGCCAGCAGCGGATCTTTCGTCAGGCAATATCCGCCGACGCCGAACCCCGGCTGCCGCATATTGTCGTGCGTACCTTTGCGCACCCGGATCGAATCGATCACTTCGAACAGGTTCACCCCGATCCGCTCCGCCAGCAAGGCCCACTCGTGGATGAAAGCAATATTGACGCTCCGGTACGAATTCTCCAGCACCTTCGCCATCTCCGACGCGTTCGTATCCCCCACTTCCCACAGCGGAAAATGCGCCGTATCGATGAACGAGCTCAAAAATTCCCGCGCCGCCGCCGCCGAAGCCGCATCGATCCCCGAAAAAGTCCGCCAGAAACTCCGAATCGAGTCCACATACTTCGGACCCGGCGTCACCCGTTCATAAGCATGCGCCAGCAGGACGGACTGCTTGATCCCGCGCGCCCCCCGTTCTTCCTCTAGCAGCGGCAGCGCGACCTTCTGGCACACGCCGATGGGTACCGTAGTCTCCACCAGCACCAGCGCATCCGCCCGCATACGCCGCCCGATCGCGCGAATCGCCTGCTCGAACGGCCCCAGCCGTATGTCCACTTCTTCCGCCGACTCCACGAATCGATCCGCCACATCCAGCGGCAGATCCACCACGATCACGTCCGCCAGCGCATAAGCTTCTTCCGAAGTAGTCGCTTCCAGGTTCTGCGCCGTCATCACCGAATCGTGAATCATCTGCGTCAGCGCCGGGTCCGGCGAGTCGATCGGCACATCGCCCTGATTGATCTTCGCCACCTTCCAGTACCCGCCCGGAGTAGCCAGATCCGTTCCAATGACAAAATATCGATCGCCAGCCGACGCGATCACCGCCGCCACCGCGGTCCCCACGAACCCCAGCCCCTGCACCACCACGATCTTCCGCCCCTTCAGGCGAGCCGCAGCCGCGCGAGCCTCCAGTTCCTTCCAGCGATCCTCCCGCGTTCCCGCCGCCGGAATAGTGAACACCGTCCCATCCGGGGCTACCGACACATTCGCTTGATCCAAAACCGCGTCAGACATTCTTATCTCGCTTGAGCACCATTTCGATACACCCCAAGGTCCCGCGGCAGGTGATCAACTTCTTCAACTGGAATCCGCGTGCCTGAAAAAATTCGAATAATTCCTCGGGCTTGGCCACCTCGAACGGATACCCGCCCACCCAATCCACCAGGTCCCGCCAAGCCGTCATCCCGCGCCGCTTGCCTTCATAATTCCGAATGCAGTGGAACGGCCGCAGCATCACGAAATCCTTCACGATCGGCCGCCAGTATTGCTGCACAAACACCGGGCCAGAAATCAGAAACCGCAGGGCCTTAGGCGTCTGGTTATACAACTTCTTCAAGGCCTTCCAGCGGCGGCTGGGCGTCCCCTGATCGTTATAGATCGCGATGAACAGGTCCCCGCCGGGCGCCACCAGCGGAGCCACATTCCCCAGCGCATCCCACATCGCCCCCGTGTGATGCAGCACGCCCCACGAATACACCACGTCGAATTTCCCCAATGAAGCCAGATACTTCGGATCCAGCGCCGAGCCCTCTTCTACGATCCATTGCGGATCCTCGGCAAAGTACCGCCGCTTCAGCTCCCGAGTGCACCCTGCCGAATAAGGATCGTAATCGAAGGAATGGACCCGAGCCCCCATCTTCCGCGCCGCCAGGCTGAACAACCCGCTGCCGCTGCCTACGTCAAGAAAAGTGCGTCCGTCCAGCGTCGAAACCCCCAGCATTTTCTGGAGCGACTGAATGGCGTTCTGGATCTGCGGGTCGGTAAGAGTGGAAAGAAAGCGAGCCCAATTCTTGCCGAACTCGAAACGCTCACCCGCGCCCACTTCCTGCGCTTGGGTCCCCATGGGAAAGAAGAAAAGACTGCTTCAGAATACCATGCGAGTCCCGCCGAGCTCGACGGGGGGGGTGACTTCTGTATACTCCACATACCTATGCGGATATTCACCCTCACGCTCCCGATCCTCGCCGCCATCGCGGTGCTGCCCGTCCGGGCCGATATTGTTAGTGTCCAGCTGGTTTCGTTTACAGGCACAGTCTCTACCAACGCAGGTTCGGCTGGCGTGGGTGGTGAAGCGTGCATCATGACCGCCGCAGTGGGCCAGCAATCGATCTCATGTACATCAATTGACCCCTTCGACCCAAAGGACACAGTCGCGTCCGCCTCGGCTGGTATCAATGATTTCGGACAGTATTTCTTTGACCTATCGGCGTTCGCCTCCGGAAACACCGTCAGCCCTAACTCAACTTCGGCCGCCTCGGGCTCAGCGGAGTGGGTTTACTCGGTCACGGTCACGGGAGGGACCGGGACAGGAACGGCAAGATTAAGCGCGCTGGGCGAGGCTGACATCCTTGGATTCGCCGGCGAGGTTGGATCGTTGCACTTCGGCGCCAGCGGCGCTAACCTTACCGACCTTTCAGCCCACAATTTCATTGATGGGGGCCTGTCAACGCCGTTTACTTATGGCGTGCCCTTCGGCTTGGTTATTGACTTCTCGAACGGTTTAGACGTGGGTGAGGGCAGTTCAGAGGCTGAGGCCGTAAGTGAAAATCTTGGCCTCAGCATCTCTACTCCAGAGCCCTCCTCGGCGCTGCCGTGCCTCCTGGCGAGCCTTTTCGGCTTCGTGCGACTCAGAAAGAAGCCAAGCCGTTAAGGAACAGTAACCGCCACCTGCCCCGTAACCGACACACATTCCCTGCCCCGTCAAGAAACTTAAAGGCGTGTCTACGCAGTTTACTTATGGCGTGCCTTTCAGCTTAGTCATTAGTTTTCCATTTAAAACCTCATACTTGATCCCCATGGTTCAGATGGCGAATTGTTGAGTGAACAACTCGCGTTCGACATCTCTGCCCGAAGCGTCCTCTACTCCCGAACCCGCCTCGACGATCCCCTGCCTACTGGCGGGAATCCTCGTCTTCGTGCGACTCAGGAAGCAGCCAATCCGCTAAGGAATAGTAACCGCGACCGGCCCCGTAACCGACACCACATTCCCGCCCCCATCGAAAAACTTGATCCGGTAATACAACACCCTCTGCGAAATCGGCACCGCATCGCACAGACTCAACGCCCCTCCGCCACCCAATGCAGATGACGAAGAAACACCTTCTTCTGAGCCACCTCCTCGGGAACCTCCAGCGTTTCGGACGCCCCTTCTTTCGTCAATTCCGCCACCAGCCCTGACGCTTCGGCTGCGGGCGCGCCTTTCGTGAAAATCCAAAAGTCATGATTCCCCAGAGCATGAATGCGATTCGCCTCATGCTCCGTCCATCCCGGATCCAGCTTTTCTTTCAAAATGTCATGCCCCACTCTGGATTCAATGCCCGTACTCAACCCCAGCATCTCGATGCGGCCCATGGTCGTGCGCACAAGGTCTTCGCCGCCTTCCACCGGCTTCCCCATCCGGCTGGGCGTATCGGCGAAGGCTTCGCCGCCAAAGTGATAAGCGTTCCGAAACCATGTGTACCGCTCCGGATCCGGGGGCGCCCAGCGCGTTGTATAGAAGAACCAGACCGGAATGGCTCCCGGCAAAACATATACCGGATCGTGGTTGGGATTCACAAATCGCGTCAACGCACCCTGGATGTCATTGGCCGCGCCCGGCGGGCTGAGGATTCCTACGTCGCGAATCGCCGCCTGCGCGGTCGCGATGGATAGACCTCCCAGCGCCGCTACCGCCACCCAACCGTTCCATCTCGCGGGAATCTGATCCAGTAAAAACGAGATTCCCGCGCCGATCGTCAGAAAGAGCAACGGGCAGATGAACAGGATCAGGCGCTCTGCAACCGGGTACTGTCCGGCGAGTCCCGCCCCGACTAGCAGCACATGCGGCAAACCAAACAGAAGCGCAATGGGCGCGCCCTTCAGCCGCCATATCGCGTAGAGACCGATCAGGAACAGAAGAACAAAAACACGCGCCGGCAAAACTGTGAGGTAATTGGACCCGAATAAATCCCATACGACTCTCTTCAAGCTGGCCATCGGATGCCCGTTGCCTGAGAGCATCGCCGCCTCCCAGAATCGCTTCAGGTAGGGATTCTGGCTGGCATACCGGTAACTGAGGGCATAGAGACAGCCGAACTCCACCACCCACAGGGTCACCATGATGGTCGCCTTGCGAAAATATTCTTCCCGGAAACGGCGATCCGCCAATAACGCTGCTCCCACCGCCGCCAGGCTGAATATCGCCACTTGCGAAAACAGCAAGCCCGCCGCGCCGGCCCATGCCATCCTCCGCCATCGAAGCCGCTCCTCCGGAGCCGTCAGCAGCGCTGCACCCGCGGCCACCACGATTAAGGTGATCAGCGCGTCACTCGCGTATTGTTTGGTTATGCCCGCATACTCGATTGCGAGCGGGGCAGCGGCGCCCAGCAGCACGGCGGGCACCGATCCCTTGGCTCCCAAGAAATCGAAAGCAAATCGCCGAAGCAGATACAAGAAGGCCAGCGAGGCGATCAGGGGAATAAACCGCAAGACGTATTCGCTCGGACCTAGCATGCTGACCAGCAGTTTAGACGCCCACAGGAAACCCACCGGCGCCGCCTGCTCGAAATCGAGCGCCCGCATGAGCCCCAGATACGGCCGGTACATCAGGTTCAGCCCGACACAGGCCTCATCATGAGATAAAGATCCGTGCTGCAAGTAGACGATGACCCGCAAGGCCATCCCCAGTACGCAGATTACCCAGGACGCGTAGCCGTAGAGCTTGTTGGCACGGCCCTCAGCCTGGAATTTTGGAACCATGGTCAAGCCGGTTAAGTTTCGCATGGTTGACCCGTCTCAGTCCCGTCTGCCGATCGCGATGAGGGATAGTCCCTTCCATGGCATCAGCCCGTCCACACGCCGCCAGAACCATACGGTCTTGTCGAACAGCTTCAGCGCCACCTTCGAGATACGTTTTCGCCCCAGCAGCTTCCCATAAATCCACCACGATACGGCGCCGATTTTGTTGAGTTGCAGCATCTGCTCGGCGCGAAATCCGGTGCTGGTCAGCATTTCCTGAAGTTGCTGCGATGAAAAACGATGCTTATGGCCCATGGCGCGGTCGAGCGAGCCGAATAGCCCGGGTCCTTGCGGCACTAGGACGATCAAGTTGCCTCCCGCCTTCACGCATCCGTGCAACGAGCGCAGCACCTCCACGGGATTCTCCACCGATTCGAGCACGTTCACGCACAATGCCGTGTCGAATTGATCCTGCCACTGCGCGTAATCCTCGGGGTTTTCGGTATCCAGTCGGCATACCGAAACACTGGGCGTCCGCAGGAACCGGTTGCGCAGGGCGTGAAGATACAGCGGGTCGCTTTCAGCGGCAACATAATGAAGCTTGCGAGCCATCAGGCGGCCGGTCAGGTTGCCGAGCCCGGCTCCGATCTCAAGCACGGTATCGCCAAGATGCGGCCTCAGGACGCGCGTCAGCCAGCTTAGATACTGCGGAGTTCCGGTTAAACTATTCAGCAGACCGCGGCCATACGGGGCGACATACAGATCGTCCACCAGCCAGAAATAGAAAATCACGCCGAGGGCTTTCACGCCATCCTTCCAGCCGATTTTCTTACCCTCTTCGTAAGTCCGGCCGTGATAGCTGATGGGCACTTCATACACGCGCAGCTTGCGCTTGGACGACTTCATGGTGATCTCCGGCTCAAAGCCGAAGCGGTCCGACCGTATGGGAATGCTCTTCAGCAAATCCGTGCGGAACACCTTGTAGCAGGTCTCCATGTCGGTGACGTTCAGATTGCTGAACATGTTCGAGAGCGTGGTCAGACCTTTGTTCATCATCGAATGCCAGAACGGCAGCACTCGAGTTTGTTCCCCAGCGAGATAGCGCGAGCCGAACACCGCGTCGGCATGCCCGTCGAGCAGGGGACGAAGCAGCTTCACATATTCGGATGGATCGTACTCGAGGTCGGCGTCCTGCACCAGGCAGAAATCCCCGGTGGCATTCTGGATCGCAGTGCGTACCGCCGCGCCTTTTCCCTGATTGACCTGATGACGGATCAGGCGAATCGAGGGCTCGGACTCAGCCAGGCGTTTCAGGATGTCCGAGGTGCCATCGGTAGAGCAATCGTCCACCACCACCAGCTCGCGCTGCATGTTTTCCGGCAGGCCGTGCGGCGAGCACCAGAGCCAGGCTCCGCTCGACGACGGTACGTTCGTTGTAGACCGGAATCAGGATGGACAGGAGCATGGGTGTAACGGCTTCTACGGCACAACCAACGCCGCCGGACCCGTAACCGACAGCACATTCCCGCCCCCATTGAAAAACTTGATCCGGTAATACAGCACGCGCTGTGAAATCGCCGGAACATTAATGATGCACTGTGAAGCACAAGCCAAAGGCGCGACCCGATCACCCGCGAAAGCATACGCGTTTCCAGTTTGCGAGCCCTTGGCGCAAATCTCGTGACGCGACGTGCAGAAGTATTGATCCGGTGACCCGTTCTCCGCATAGCCAAACTCCACCTGCGCGCTGGCCGCATTCGGATCCGTCGGCGTCACGTTCACCGGCGTCGGAACAAAATCGTTCCGAACCACTCCATCAGGCTGAGGGTAGGGCAGCATCTTACTCGCCATCCACTCACTCCGCACCCCATCCAGCCAATCCGCCCGCCAGAACAGCCACGACGCGTCGTCGAACGTCCGCACGTTCCAAAACGGCGTGAACCAGCGATATCGGGCCAGCCCGTGTGTCAGGACCCTGCTCAGCGCTCCCGGAAAATCGGTCGTGCCCGGCGCGCCGATTCCCACTTGCACGATGCTATGCGTGAACGCCCCGGAAGGTCCGATGCAAGGATCGTACGTCCCGCCGCCCGAAACCGCGTTTCCCGGGTAGTCGCAGTACGGCTGGGCGATCGGTCCATTAACGTATAGGTCCCCCGCCGCCGACCCGCTCCGGCACTCCCCATTATGCTCTGCCACGCAGTATTTGAACCAGTCCGCCTGTGTGGTCCCAATCGTATTCCCAATCGCGGGCCCCGAGACATCCAACAGGGGATACTTATTAATGGATGCGAGCGTCGGCAAAAGCTTCCTCTGCGCGGAGCACATCGCCGCGCTCGAACATCCCCGCTGAGCATAAGTGAACTTCCATAGCATCCCGCCGACGTTAACCCCGGGAGACTTGCTGCTCCCCACCATCATGGAATCCCCATTCATGGGCCGCGCATCCAGGAACCAATTCAACGCGCCCGGCGGCGGATTCGACTGGTCCACCGTCGGATGCGAATCCACCGCGTTAGGAACGCCGATCCCAAGCATGCCCCCAAACGTCGGATTCGAAGTGCCGAAGAACGAACCGTTGGTCATGTAAGCCGGTATCGGCCCCTGACGGACGAAATAGCAGGGATACTGCGTGGCTCCTTTCCAGTCGGTAGCGGCCGCACCGGGACAGTCATCGGCGCCCTTTGGATCCGTTTTAGCGTCGATTCCGAACCCGGTGCCGAACACCGTACCGGTATGCGTGGCCACGTCCTTGGGGTCCTGGAACAAAGTGGTTCCGGTGGCGTTCTGACCCTGCGGGTCGGCTCTGAAATTCCAGTACCCGTAGCACGCCTCATTGTAGATCTGCGAGGAGAACGCGCAGGTAGTGTAGTATTGCCAAGCCATGGTGTTCGCGGGCCAGCCGGTATTGAACGGCTGATTCTTATACCCGCGCTCCAGCCACCAATCGTTTCCATTTTTCACGATCAGCCGCATGAATTCCGAATTTTGAGATTGCCAGCTATACGGTGGGCCCTGGGTAATCAGCAGCACATCCCTTACCGCTGCGTCCTGCAGATAATAGGCCGCGGGATTGCCGCACTTCGGAGAATTAATCGAGTTCTCGATCAGGATGCTGTAGGATTGCCCCGAAAACGCCGCGGCCGCCGCAGGCGTGATCGTCCCTGTCGACGAAGTAAGAAAATGAAAGGTGTAAGTGGCTGCTCCGATCGTGATCGGTTTGCCGTCCAGCCGCGGAGCCCACATGCCCGACGACGCCACGATGGAGGACAGCGAGCCGCCGCTCGATACCGTTCCCGCCGTAAAAACTCCGGGCGATGGATCGCAGGTTTCCCCGTCGGTCTGGACGTGCACACAGCGGTTTCCGGTAGGCCAGTCCGTGGCCGCGATCAGCGATCCCGCGGGTTGGAGCGGACAAGCCTGGCCCACACCCGGCATCGCCCCTCCAGTTCCGCTCCCCATGACCGAAACGATCGTGGCGCCATAGGGGCCCACCCCGGGTGCGTCCGGGCCGCTCAAGGTGTTGCTGACAGCCACCAAGTCCCCCAGTGACATACGCAGGTAGTTCGGATCCTGAATATTTTGCCAACTGTGAACGCTGCCCCAGCGCACCGGCCAGTAGCGAAATGTCGGCGTCGCGGAGATCAGCCGTTGCGTCGCCGGATCGTACACAAACTCCCACGCCGTCGAGTTCTGACTCCCGATCAGCCCCCACAATCCGATCTTGTTGCCTTGGCGTCCACCGACGTTGATGGTCGCCGCTGGAGTCTGCAGCCAGTCCGGATTTCCTTGTAGCTGGGCCTCCAGATGATTTGGTGGAGGTGACAAGTTTACTTGGTCGATACACGGCTGATTCGAATGACTCCTGTTGCAGGTTTGTCCGGCGTAAGTGAGCGATTCGTAGTTGGCAGGGCCGATATCCGAATAGTCCCCGTAATACTTTAACGAAAACATGGACGTGTGCCCGTCGCCGTCCCGTGCCACGCAGTAGAATTTGTTGCCGTCCTGAGCGTCGAATACGGCGGCACTCAATCCTCCAGGGCAGCCCGTGACCGGATATTGACCCGGAACCGCAATCGCCACTGTTCCCAGGCTGCGGTGCGCGCCCGTCGCCGACTCCACCGCGTATAAACCCAGACTAGTCACGCACAGCCGCCCCATCACACCGCCCCCCAGATCCATCTGGACCGGTGAACAGTTCCAGTTGAGCAGTTGAACTCCGGAGGAATCGATCGGCGGCGAAATGGAATACCCATAGTCGAACGTCGCGGCGCCAACCGAAATCGCATCCGTCGAAGCGGTCTTCTTCTGGATCAGGAATCCCGTATTGTTCGCGGTGTAGGGAACGCTGGCCTTAGCGCCGAGCCAAGGCTCTCTCAAAAGGATTGATTGGCTGCTCAGCACCGACGCGATAGTGACATTGACCCCGTTGAGGTTGATGACCGATCCCGCAGTCCACCAGATGGAAAAAACGTCGCCGGTGGCCCAATCCACCTGCCTCGAACCGCGGTTTACATTGGCCGTCCCGCTGAAATACCGCATTTCCCACATGTTTAGCTTCGCCGGTGTATTGGTCCAATCGAGCAGGATCGGATTCGTTCCACCGATCGAATACGACACCGGCGATGTGCTGGTTACCTGGTCGATGGCCGTCCCTTCGCAGGTCACCCGATTGACCGTCAGGCACACGCTGACCGTGCGATCCTGATAGGCAGCCGACGCGCAGCTCGCGCCGGAGCACCACGCGGTCAGATGCAGCAATGCCCAGTCCCAACTGAAATTCTGCTGATAAGATTTAGCCTGAAAAAGATTAGTATTGTCGCGGTTGGAAATAAACAAATATCCCGGATTTCCTGTGGAATTGATCAGCGTGCCGGTGCCGTTCACGCACGTGGTGGCGAATTTACAACCCGACGCAGCCCAGCTCCCGCCGGTCATATCCTGCGCTTCTATCACGCTGACTCCGTTCTGTTGATTGAAGGCATCCTGAGGCATGGTTGCGCGAAGAATCTTGAGACCGGTCTGAGGATCGATCACGAAATCGGTTCGGTTCCGCCCGTAAAACCCCGGCCATGCCGTCACACCGGGAGCGTTCGGGTCTACCGGGACCGGATCGAAATATCCCGCGCCCAGCGGAATATTCGACGTAGTGAACGATCCCGTAGTCTGATCCAGGCCGCATGTGATCCGGTAGTAGTGTAGCGTTAATGCCTGAAGCGCCCGGGAATATCGCCGCCCGTCCTGCCCCACTTCCGCCGCGCGCTTCCCCGCCACGAAAGTCCGCGACATGCCGAAAAACGGGGACCCCGGACGATTGTCCAGATTAGCGCCCGCAAAAATCAGAGGGTCGGCATCATGCACCGGCGGCGAATACGAGACGTTCTCACTGACATCCACCGTGCACGGGTTTTGATCCGGCGCGGTGTAAGCAATCACCGCTTGAGTCGAGGTGACACCCTGAATCGTCACATCGTTAATCGAAGCCGCCGCGGGCGGCATCTGCACCCCGGCGATTGTAAGAAACAGAAGAATCTCTGCAGCTGGCCTGACGCGAGTAAGCACTTTGAATTTAGTCTAACCCGCCGAACTCCGTCTCGCTACGATTGCAACTCGCGGCAGAACTGCTCCGGATCCACTGTGGACGGCACCGCCAGGTAATCAGGGTGCATGCGCGTCGCATCCGGAATAATCTCTTGACGCGGGTGTAATTCTCTGCGGCTCACTTGAATAAATCTGTATCCGTTTCCGCGCAGGATTCTCTGCACTTCGGAAATCGGACCGTCCGGCAGACACTCGATCATCAGCGTCGGCTTATGTTTCGCCAGCATCGCGGACATGCCCGCCAGCACTCGATCCTCGAAGCCCTCGGTGTCGATCTTGATGAAATCGACAGGACCGCCGGAAGTCCAGGTCTCATCTAGCGTCGTTACTTTGGTCATGATCTTACTGCCGCTGAATCCCCGGTGACCTTCCGAGTTCAGACTCGCCATCAGGGAACCGCCATCCGGAATATGAAGATCCGCAACCCCAGAAACATCGCTTACCGCCTCCATTCGCGCCTGGCATCGATGGCCAAATCCATTGATTCTGAGATTCTCAAGCAGCCGCCGGTGCAATCGCGGCACGGGCTCGAAGCTGAGAACGTCCAGGCCCGGGTTTACGGCGAGCGCCAGCAACGTATAGAAGCCGGTATTCGCGCCCACATCGATCAACTGCCGCCAGGTAGGCGCCAGCCGGGCGAAGAACCGGCAAGCTGCTGCATCGTAGTGTTCAATCCCGCGCCAGTAGAGGACCGCGCCCAAATCGTCTTCCGGCTCCAGCGAATACTGGAAGCTATACTGTCCCGCGCGTACCGCGAATACTTCGGTTACCGGCAAACCATACAGCAGAGCATCGGGAAACATTGAAGTCGGCCGTAACGGCTTAAGTGCAGCCGCAACATGGCTTTTTTTCATTCCCGTGGAGCGCGCTGAAGCAGCCAGCCAGCGGAGCAGCTTTCGCGAATGTTCTTGGGCCATCAAGGTGTCACGGTTCGCCCCTGAACCCAAGCGACGGAGAGACCCTCCACCCGCGGCCTGAAGCGAATCATCACTGTCTAATTCAGTCTAGCGCGAAACCGCTTTAGAGCCGTGAATCGGATACTCCCTAAGGTACCGCGATGATCTCGATGGGCGTCGTAAACTGGACGCTCGTCCCGGCGCGGAACTGGACATCATAGTAAAGCATCCGGCCCGAAACCGCGGGAACCGTAATGATGCAGGAAATCGCGCACGATTGTCCGGAATAGGATCCGCTTTCGCTGGTTTCAAAGTGATACAGGTTCGCCGCCTGATTTCCTTTCGCGCACGTTTCTGCCCGGCC
>CAVPKR010000158.1:0-47099 GCA_963705675.1 Terriglobia bacterium | reverse complement strand
ACTTCTGACTAATTGCCAATCCTCCTCCAGACTTGCCAACCTCGGTCTGATCCTCAGCTCCTTCTAATCTCGAGGAATAAAACATAACCTAACAATTCTTCGGCTGAAACAGGGTTCCCCCCGACGAGGCCTAGAACAGATTACTGCTTTATTTCAAGAATCAAAGCCTGGTCTGAGCGCATGTGAGGCTTTAAAATATGGAATGCCGAGAATCCGCCAATAGAAGCGGATTCTACGACGTATTTCGGGGCGCAGGATTTCGCCATTGGAATTACTGTTAATTACATAATATGAGAATAATCTCCGACTCTCATTGCACAGTAGCATACTGAATGAATGTCGACAGCAATAAAGCAGTAATTCAGCCACCCCGGCCAATGAGGATTTAGGGTTCTCAGGAATATTCTAAAACATATTGGGTAATTATTTTATTTTGGTTCAAAGAGCATGGCGGTGCTGCGGATGAATGGCACGCTGGACCCGCAGCCAACGGTGTTAGTACCAACGGCGCTGCTACCGACCAACGGTGGAATTCCACGGGATAGCCAGCCTGAGGAGCCTGCGAGGTACTACCCACCCCAAGGCCTTGGCCCAACGCAGATGCACGTGAGCCCAGCCCTGCAATTGATAGCATTGCAGATGGAGAGTACGAAGTACACACTGCAGAGACAAAGCCCAGATCGGACGGTAACGCAGGAAATCCGGACCCAGGCTCCGGACATAGGCGCAATTTCAAAGCCAGGGCGCAGTCGCCTGGGCCAACTGGCGAGCCTGTGTGGAATGTGAGAGCCCAGAAATAGGCCGGCGGGCCCTGAAACTGGGCGACGGACCGACGAATGGCGATTGGCATATGCCGGCGCTGAAAGAAGTTGCGAAAGCGGTCAATTGTGTGGTGTGTATGGTGTGTATGGGACGGGTCTGAGCTGGAGGGTTGTGAATGATGCCAGCAGTTTTGTATATAAAGAGGGTGGTCCTACCCTCTGTATTCTTACTCTTTCTTATCCAGGTTGGAATTAGTTTTATGGCCAGCATTGTAGTCGCGATGATCAGCGAAGCCACGCAACTGCCCATGGGAGTGCTCCTACTTTGCACTGCCTTTTTAGGGCTGGCTATTTACCAAACGCTCAAGCAGCCTTCTTGGAAAGAAACCGGCGAATCCTCGCACTTAGGCGCAGAATAAGTTAGACGTTAAAACGGAATAAAATAATGTCGCCGCTTGGACTACATACTCTTTCCCTTCAGATGGCCACTTTCCGGCAGCCTTAGCGCCCTTTTTTTTGCTCGCCTTGATATGCGATATAGTCCTGGTAAGCGATCACCTCGGCGCGGATGAAACCTTTTTCAAAAATAGCCGAAAGTGGACGCAAAGCGATTGTCGTCGGAGCCAGTAACCTGCTGATGTAACGTGCCGGGGCATAACGTGGCCGATATTCTCCTCACCCATTCGAATCACCTCTATTCGGACCGGAAACAGGTGCGAAAGATGCAGCCGTATCCACCGCTTCAGACTCTGATGGCAGCGGCGCTGCTGCGCCAGCGGGGATATTCCGTGGCGCTGGCGGATGTAACTTTGGCTTCCGATCCCGAAGAGATGTTTCGTGCCGCACTCGAAGCCGAGCGACCGCGCTTGGTTGCGGTCATCGAGGATAATTTTAACTTTCTGACCAAGATGTGTCTCATCTGCAACCGCCAGTTGTCCTTTCGGATGTGCGCGGCGGCGCGTCAGATGGGCGTGACCGCGGTGGTGAATGGGTCAGACTCGACCGACCGTGCGATGGCGTATCTCGACGCCGGCTTCGAACTGGTCCTTACTGGCGAGTTGGAGGAAACGCTCGCAGACGTCGCCCGAGTGATTGCCGGCGGCGAGGGTTCGCGTGAAACCACTGCCGGCCTGGCCTATCTGGATGAAGGTTTGCACCGCACTGGTCCTCGAGCTCCCATTGGCAACCTCGATTCGCTGCCGGATGCCGCGTGGGACCTGGTGGACATCGAGGCTTACCGGGCGGCATGGATGAAGGCCCACGGGTATTTCTCCCTGAACGTCGTTTCGAGCCGTGGCTGCCCGTATCGCTGCAATTGGTGTGCGAAACCGGTGTTCGGCTCGAACTACCGGTTCCGGTCAGCCGAGCGGGTCGCGCAGGAAATGCTGCTGCTGAAGCGGGAGATGCGCGCCGATCACATCTGGTTCGCCGACGATATCTTCGCGTTGTCGCCGCAGTGGACGCGCACGTTTTCCGAACACGTAGAACGAATCGGCGCGGCGATCCCATTCAAGATGCAATCGCGAAGCGATCTGATGACGCGCGATACCGTCGGCGCTCTACGCCGCGCGGGTTGCGCCGACGTGTGGATGGGCGCGGAATCAGGCTCACAGAAGATTCTCGACGCGATGGACAAGGGCACCCGTGTGGAACAGATTTACGAGGCGCGCGAGAACTTGCGCCGCAATGGAATCCGCGCCGGATTCTTTCTGCAATTCGGTTATCCGGGCGAAACCTGGCACGACATAGAGCGAACCATTGCCATGGTGCGCGATACGGCGCCCGACGATGTTGGAATTTCCGTTTCCTACCCGCTGCCCGGCACCAAGTTTCATGCGAGCGTCGCCGCGGAACTGGGCGACAAGGTAAACTGGCGCGATAGCGACGATCTCTCCATGATGTTTCAGGGCGCCTATTCGACGGAGTTCTATCGCGAACTGGCGGACGCTCTGCACGAAGAAGTACGCGGAGGGACGCCCGATTGGGCCCGTGTCCACCAGCTTGAAAAACGATCCGCGAGGTCCACACCGGTATGGACCTGCTGCTGACGCACGGCTATTTTCTCAACGAGGACGCCAAAGAGCGCGAGATCATGAAGCCGTACGCTCCCCTCGGTTTGCTGTATCTTTCGTCGCATTTGCGCGCGCGCGGATTCGACGTGGAGATTTACGATTCTACCTTCGGCTCGCGCGACGAACTGCTGCGGTTGATAGAGACGGAACGTCCCGCGGTAGTCGGCATATATGGCAACCTGACCACGCGCAAGAATGTATTGGCGATCGCAGCGGCTGCGAGAGACTTCGGCTGCCAGGTCGTCGCCGGTGGACCAGAACCGCCGAATTATGCGGAAGAATATCTTAAGCGGGGGCGCCGATGCGATCGTCAATGGCGAGGGTGAGGTTGCGCTGGAAGCTCTGCTTCGGGCCTTCGCAGCGCACGAAACGCTAGCGAGGGTTCCTGGAATTCAATATCGCGGGAGCAGCGGCGCTATCGTGCGGACAGAGCCTGCGCCTTTGATTGCGGACCTCGACGGCCAGCCGTGGCCGGATCGCGAACGAATCGATATTCCTCGTTATCTCGCTGCCTGGCGCGAACGTCATGGCCGCGGGTCGATATCGGTGATCACGGCGCGCGGGTGCCCGTATCATTGCCGCTGGTGCAGCCATTCGGTATACGGCAAGACTCATCGGCGCCGATCGCCGGCGTCCGTAGCAGAAGAAGTCGCCTGGATTGTTGAACGTTATCAACCTGAAATGTTGTGGATGGCGGACGATGTTTTCACCATCCATCCCGGTTGGATCTTGATACGTTGATGAAATGCGCCGGCGCGAATTGCGGATTCCGTTCGAGTGCATCACTCGCGCCGATCGGATGAACGTGCCGATGGCGGAAGGCGTTAGCCGATCTGGGATGTTTTCGCGTGTGGATCGGATCCGAGAGCGGTTCGCAGAAAATCCTGGACGCGATGCAGCGCGGCGTCACGGTCGACCAGGTTCGCGAATCCGTTCGCCTCCTGCGAGAACACGGGATTGAGACCGGAATGTTCCTGATGTGGGGCTATGAAGGCGAGGATCTGACCGACATCGAAGCCACCGTTGAGCATGTCAAAACCTCCCGGCCGGACATTTTTCTAACCACCGTTTCGTATCCGATCAAGGGAACGCCTTACCATGGCGACGTGGCGGAACGCCTGGTGCAAATCGGACGATGGAGCGAATCCACGGATCGCGATGTGCGCATTTCAGGCCGCCACTCGCGACGCTTTTACCAATTCGCCGATCAGCTTTTGAAGAGTGAGGTGGGGGGCTGGTAACCGAAGCCGATGTAGCGCGACGCGGTCTGCGGGATAGCTTCGCGGAGGTGGACGCGTGATGCTCGCCGCGGAGCGCCATCGTTTCACCGAAGATTATTTGCGTATTCGCCGCGCGGAGGGTCGCGGGTCGGACGATCCTGAATACTATTGGGCGCTTCCGTATCGTGACCTAAGCGGACGCCTCACGCAGCAATGGAAAATGCGCGGGCGAACGTATCGCTACCTGGAGCAGTGGATCCTGCCGGCGATAGAACGGGAGCGCCCGCTCGACTTGCTCGATTTGGGGGCTGGCTGCGGATGGATGTCGTACCGGCTGGCGCTCCGCGGCCACAAGCCTGTCGCGGTGGATATTCTCACCGATCGCCAGGATGGTTTGGGCGCCGCCCGCCACTATCATGAAAAGGCCGGCCCATTTGCTCGATTCAATGCCGAGTTCGACCATCTTCCGTTTCTAGACGCGAGTTTTGACGCTGCATTCTACAATGCGTCTTTGCATTATTCCTCCGATTACTCGCGGACGTTGACGGAAGCGCGGCGCTGCGTGCGTCCGAACGGCCGTATTTTTATCCTGGATTCGCCGGTTTACCGCCGGCGTGAACACGGGGAAATAATGCGCCGCGAGCGCCATCGTCAGTTCCTGGAACAGTACGGCACCGAGTCAGACCACGTGCGTAGCCTCGAATATCTGGACGTGTCGATGCTTGATGCATTGTCGCGCGAACATTGGATCGACTGGCGCGTTCACAAGCCGTGGTACGGATTTGGGTGGCATTTTCGGCCCGTGAAGGCCTGGTGGAAAAACTCACGGCCGCCATCGCGGTTTTGGATTCTGGAAGGCATACTCAGATGATTCTCTTCTTCAATCCGCGCGCGACGCGGCCCAAGAACCGGCGTTATCCTTTGTCGATCCTCGCCATTGCTGCCGTGGTCGAAGGCAAGGAAGAATACGCGATCGTCGACGGCAACTTGGATGATGATCCTCAAGCCTCAATCGAACGAATCATGCGCGAGCGCCCGACGCGCATGCTGGCCGTGACCGTCATGCCTGGCCCCCAGATGAAGGCATCGCTTCCGGTCTGCCGATGGTTCAAGCAGACCTATCCGAACGGCTCCGATCGTCTGGGGCGGGTACTTTCCATCGATCTATCCGGACACGGCGCTCAACGCGAGCTATGTGGATTTCGTCGTGCGTGGGCAAGGCGAGGAAACGTTCGTTGAGCTGCTGAACGCTTTGGACGGCGATCGGAGTTCGCGGGGATTCGCGGACTTTCATATCAAAGATTCGACTTCGGTCTGCATGTTCACAATCCGGAACGCTCCATGCGTTCGCCGGGGATTTTCCGGTGATGCCGTATCATCGCCTGGAGCCTGCAAAGTATCTGTTGCCGTCGTTTCTCGGCTCGCGAACGGCTGTTCACCAGGCCAGCATCGGCTGTCCTTATCAGTGCAATTTTTGCGGTGTTGTGGGATTTTCGGGGTCGCGGGAGAAGATGGAACCGGCGGCCCACACCGCGCATGTGCTCGGAATGCTCCAGCGCGATTACGGGGCTAACGCGGTCCAGTTCTACGACAACAATTTTTTCGTGCGCGAGGATCACGCCCGCGACTTGGCGGACCGCCTTACTCCGCTTGGCATGAACTGGTGGTGTGAGGCTCGGGTGGACGCGGTGCTTAAGTATTCGGACGACACGCTCCGCAAGATTCGCAAGTCAGGCTGCGTCATGATTTTCTTCGGCGTGGAATCGGGCTCCAACCGGAGCTCGCTGAAATGAAGAAGCAGATCACGGCGGAGCAATCGCTTGAGCTCGCCGCGCGGATGCGGCAAGTAGGAATCGTGCCTGAGTTTTCGTTTATCTTTGGCGATCCGCGCGATTCGGAAAGCGATTTTCACGAAACCGTTGCGTTCGCCCGCACCGTCAGAAGATCAACCCGGACGTGGACATTATTGTCCAGACTTACGTGCCCGTTCCGCAGCGGCAGGGGCAAATGTACGGCAAGCTCGACAATTTCGAGTTTCCCACCTCGCCCGACGAGTGGGCCACCGATCGATGGTTCCGCTTCGCGATGTGCAGGACCCAGACTTGAGCTGGCTTCCGCCGGAATTGCGCCGCAAGATTTATGGTTTCGAGACCGTTATGAACGCGCGCTGGCCGACCATCCAGGACTGGCGTCTTCCGTGATGGAGCCGCGTGATGTTGAAAAGCCTGGGTAGTTGGCGGTATGCGTTCGGGGCATTCGACAATCCCGCCGAGCTGCGTTGGGCCCAGAAAGTGGTACGGCTAAAGGAGCCGAGATTAGAGAGCCTGTGATTCTATCGGCTCGCGAAGGCTATCGGCGTTGGGCGTCGACCTATGACGATGCGCCGAATCCGATCGTGTCGCTGGTCAATCGAAGTCTCGATCCGGGCCCGACCTTCGGGAAAGTAGTGATCGACGTAGCTTGCGGCACCGGGCGGCGTGCCAGGGCCATGGGAGCCATTGGGGTCGATCTGTCATTCGAAATGCTCGCGCGCGTAGACGGCCGTTTCGCTCAAGCCGATGCGCGGCGATTGCCGTTCGCCAATGGAGTTGCGGATCTGGTCTGGTGCACTCTTGCGCTCGGCTATATTTCACCCATCGGGGAAGTAATGCGGGAGCTCTCGCGGATCGCCCGGGTTGGAGCAACACTGCTGGCAGCCGACGTTCATCCACGTGCGATTTCGGCGGGCTGGAAGCGCTCGTTTCGCGACGGGGAGGACGTCTACGAGGTCGAAAATCACTCTTACTCGTTGGACGAGTTAACCGCGGACGAGCTCGTTCTCGAAGACGCTCGCGATCTGTACTTCGGAGAGCCGGAGCGAGCTATTTATGCGAACGCGGGCAAGTCCGAGCTGTTCGAGCAAGCCTCTAAAATCCCTGCGGCGTGGATTCGAAAGTGGACCCGTCGATGATTCTCTCCGGGGCGCACGTTGCTCTGGGACCGTCCGAGGCCGCGCCGCTCGATGTGACGATCTCGCGGGGTCGAATCGTGAAGCTGGGGAGCTCATCCGGCGGCCTTAATCTTTCTGGCCACATGATTTTGCCCGGCTTGATCAACGCCCACGATCATCTTGAATTCAACCTCTTTCCAAGGCTCGGCCGCGGACCGTATCGCAACGCGACGGAGTGGGCGCGGGATGTCTATCATCCCGATGAGTCGCCGGTTCGCGAACATCGTCAAGTCGCCAAGAGAGTCCGCCTGTATTGGGGCGGAATCAAGAACCTGGTTAGCGGCGTGACCACCGTCTGCCATCACAATCCTTTTGAGCGAAAAACATTCACCGCCCGTTTTCCGGTTCGAGTGGTTCGCGAATTCGGGTGGGCGCATTCGCTGGCGTTTAGCGACGACTTGAAGGATCGATATGATCGCACTCGGCCGGACTGGCCTTTCATCGTTCATGCCGCGGAGGCGACCGATGTTTCCGGGCGGAAGGAAGCGTCCGCGCTCGATCATATGGGTGTTCTGAACGGCGCCGTATTGGTGCACGGAGTGGGGATCGACGCGCGGGGTTTGCGCCTGATGCGAGACCGCGGAGCGGCGCTGATCACGTGCCCTGTCTCGAATGTTTTCACGCTTGGGCGAACGTTGAGGGCATCCGTGTTTTCAAGCGGTGTAAGAATCGCCCTTGGAACTGACTCGGCGATCACCGCGCGCGGCGATCTTCTGGACGCCCTTCGTTTCGCGCGGACTGAATGGCGCCTTTCCCCCGCCGGGCTATATCGTATGGTCACGACAGAGGCTGCCGCAATCTTACGTCTTAAGAGAGGCGAAGGCACGCTGTGCGAAGGAGGTCCCGCCGATTTGATCGCGATTCGCAAGGCTGGCCAAGCTCCCGCTGAATCGATAGTAGACGCGAGCCGGGTGGAACTGGTGATGATCGGCGGCCGGATTCGGCTGATTTCGGAGCGATTGGCGAAGAGAATAAGAACACCGCCGGGCTTTGAGCCGCTTAAAGTTGCCGGGCGCGGGCGCATGCTGATCGACGCACCGGCAGGCGACCTGTATCGCGCGGCCGCATCCGTACTCACGACGTTGCGGCTGGCCGGAAAGGCGATCGCGCTATGAATCACGTAATCGAGTCGATGCCAGTCCTGGTTCTGTATCCACACAGCCGCTGCAATTGCCGCTGTGTGATGTGCGACATCTGGAAGACCGATACGGCGGAAGAAATCAGCGCCATCGAGCTCGAACGGCACCTCGACGATATTACGAGCCTGAAAGTTGAATGGCTGGTCTTTTCGGGCGGCGAACCGCTGATGCACAGCGATCTTTTTCGACTTTCGGGGATCGCGCGTGCCCGTGGCATCCGCACAACTGTCTTGAGCACGGGCCTGCTTCTATCGCGATATGCGCAACAGGTGGTGAAATCCGTGGACGACGTGATTGTATCGTTGGATGGTCCACCGGCGGTTCATGACAAAATCAGGCGCGTGCCAGGCGCGTTCAATCTTCTTTCCTCAGGAGTTCGTGCCCTGGGGGCGCGCTATCCGGTCGCCGCCCGCTGTACCGTCCAACGTGCGAATTTTTCGAAGCTCCGCGAGACTGTGGACACGGCTCGGGCACTCGGCGTTCGATCCATTTCGTTTCTGGCCGCGGATGTTTGGTCCAGCGCATTCAATCGCGCCGGCGGATGGGCGGCTGAGAAACAGGCCACGGTAGCTCCTGCCCCAGAGGAAATTCCCGCGCTGGAAGCTGAGATCGAAGCTCTGATTCGACAGGAGCGCGACACTGGATTTGTCCTCGAAAGTCCTCAGAAGCTGCGTCGCATTGTCCGTCATTTCCGGGCTCATCACGGCTTGGCCGAACCCGAAGCGCCTCTCTGCAACGCGCCGTGGGTCTCCGCGGTGGTTGAAGCCGACGGTACTGTTCGACCGTGTTTCTTTCATCCGCCCATTGGAAACGCAAGAATGCAACGTCTCTCGGAAATTATCAATGGGCGCCGTGCTATCGAGTTTCGAGCGGCTCTTCGGGTCGAGGAGAATCCGGTCTGCCGGAAGTGCGTATGCTCGCTTTATCGGCCTGATCGTCCAGCGCTCGATGCAGCCGGAACCACAAATAGGTGACGCCGCAAATTTGAACGAATGCGGTTGCCAGCGGGATGCCGGCGATCCCCATCCAACGCGTCAGCAACAGATCCAGTAGCAGGTTCAGGCTGGCGCAAATGGCGCTCGCGCGCAAAATCAGCCGATTCGCTTTCATCGACGAAATCAGGCGCAGCACCAGCGCCATGACCATCGACGGCGCGATCGCCAATAGGGAGAAGCGCTGAACCTGCGTCACCAGGGGCGTATCCGAGCCGGTGAACTGCCCGCGCTCAAAGAACAAGCGGACCAGCGTCGGAGAGTAGATCCATAGCACCGCAATCGCGGGTAGCGTCACTCCGACGATAAGGGCCGCGTAGCTGCGAAGGCTCTGCCGCAGGTGAGTCCAGTCGTTGCTGGCGGTGAGCTTCGAGAAATGAGGAAGGATTGCGGTGGCTACGGCGCTGGGGCCAACAGCCACCAGGACCGTGCTGAAGCGAGTGCCAAAGTTCAATGCAGCGACACCTCCGGAGCCGAGCATTCCCGCGATCCCCTGGTCGATCAACGGCGCGCCGCCCAGCAGCAGAACGCCCCCAATCACCGGCGCATATTGCGCGGCCACCTGATCCAGCGCCCAAGTCCGCCCGAACCATCGCGGAATCACCGGAAATCCGTGCCGCGCCACGTAGAGGCCCAGCACCGTCACCTCCAGGGAGGCGCCCACCAGCGTGCCCACCGCCAGGGAGTACACGCCCCAAGTGTGGCCGAAGCGCAGCAGGAACAGAATCGAGGTGAAAGGGGTAAAGACCGGAAGGATCGCGGGAATCGCGAAATGTCCGTCGGTGTTGAGCATCGATCGCCACGTCACGATGAATGCCGTAATCGGGACCAGGGGAAGCATCACCCAAAACAACGAGCAAGTCAGCGCGAACTTTTCAGGGTCGAAGCTGGATGCCAGAACGCGGAGGATCCACGGCGCCAGCGCGGCCAATACCAGTGCAGCAGCGGTCAGGATTCCCGCTCCCGCCGCCAGCACGGTGCGATAGAGACGATGGGCGGCCGCGGTTCCTTCCAGTTCCCGAACCTGGATAAATGTCGGTACCAATGCTGAATTGAGCGAACCAGCGAGTATGTCGGCAAAAAACGACGGCAGTAAGAACGCGATCAGGTACGCGTCGAGTCCATCGCTCATTCCAAATGCGCGCGCTGTGAAGACTACCTTCGCGGCACCCGCGACCTTCACCAGGCCAGTGTAAGCGCCGACGGTAGCCATTTGAAACAAGACGCGCAGGGAGACGCCGCGCCGCCGTATTCCCATCATTCGTCCCTACAGCCTACCAGATGCTAGACTGCAACCAAGCGGATGCGGGTCGCGATCGTTCACTACTGGCTGACGGGGATGCGCGGCGGGGAGAAAGTGGTGGAGGCGCTCTGCCGCCTGTTGCCTGACGCCGACCTTTTCACACTTTTTTACGATCCAGAAAAAGTTTCGCCGTTGATCCGTTCGCGCCGCGTGACCCCCTCTTTCCTGAATCCGATGCGCCACTATTACCGGTCGCTGTTGCCGCTGATGCCGATGGCGCTCGAACATTTCGACCTGCGCGGGTACGATCTGGTGATCTCCAGCGAGTCAGGTCCCGCCAAGGGCGTGCTCACCGGATCGAACACGCGCCACGTGTGTTATTGCCACACGCCCATGCGGTATCTGTGGGATCTCTATCCGGCGTATGTGCACGAATGGACCCGGTCGCGACTCAAGCGCGCGGCGATAGCGCCGGTTGCAAACTACCTGCGCTTGTGGGATTTCGCAACGGCGGCGCGGGTGGATGAGTTCGTGGCCAACAGCGAAAATGTCCGGGCCCGCATCTTCAAGACCTATCGCCGCGACGCGCGAGTCATCCATCCGCCGGTTCCCGTCGAAATGTTCCGCTGCGAGTCCCCAGAGGATTATTATTTGATCGTCAGCGAGCTGGTGGCATACAAGCGTATCGACGTCGCCGTGCGGCTGTTCTCAAGGACCGGGCGAAAACTAATCGTCGTCGGGGACGGGCCGGAATCCGCGCGTTTGCGCGGGAACGCCGGAAAAACTGTCGAGTTCTGCGGCCGGGTTTCCGATGAAGAACTCCGGATCCTGTATGCGCGATGCCGCGCGTTTCTGATGCCGGGAGAAGAAGACTTCGGCATCACCGCGGTAGAAGCCGTGGCGAGCGGCAAAGCCGTCATCGCTCTGGGCCGGGGAGGCGTGCTCGAAATCGTGCCGCCGGAAGGCCGGTTTTTTTACGATGAACCCGACGAGCACTCGCTCGAGCGTGCGATTCAGACGTTTGAGGCGGCCGAGGTCCCGTCTGCGATTTTGGCGGCCAGCGCCACTCAATTCTCTGTCGCGGAATTCGACCGGCAAATTCGGGAAGTGCTGTTTCCTTGAGGGTTATACTGCAAGGAAGAACGCATGCTTCGCGAACGCCTGGAACAAGTGGAACAGCGCATACAGGACGCGGCGCGCCGCGCTGGCCGCGCTCGCTCCGAAGTCACACTCATAGCAGTGACAAAAAAGTTTCCGGCGCAGGTGACCCAAGATGCCTATGACCTCGGCTTGCGTCACTTCGGGGAAAATTATGTCCAGGAATTTGAGACCAAACATCCTGTGCTGGCCGAGCTGAAAGACGCCGAATTCCACCTGATCGGCCACCTGCAATCGAACAAAACCCGTACCGCCGGCGAGCTTTTCCAGGTGATTGAGACGGTCGACTCGGAAAAACTAGCGCGCCGTCTCGACCAGGTGGGGCGACCGCTCGAAGTGATGATTGAGGTGAAGCTTTCCGAGGAAGACTCGAAGGCCGGCGCCGATCCCGACGCCTTGCCGGCGTTGATCGACGCGATTGGAGCCTGCCCGAACCTGCGTCTCACCGGTTTGATGACCATGCCGCCGTGGAGTGACGATCCCGAGGTCACTCGGCCCTACTTCCGGCGTCTGGCCGTCTTGGCGCGTCAGCATGGACTCACCGGTCTTTCTATGGGAATGTCCCACGACCTTGAAGCGGCCATCGAGGAAGGCGCGACGCAGATCCGCGTGGGCACGGCGCTATTCGGCCCCCGGCGAAAAGATTGAAGGCTGGATTCTTCTCGCCGATGCCCCCGGCGCCCACTGGCGTCGCCGATTACTCCGCTGCCCTGTACGCCGCAATGCGCAAACTGGGCGACATCGAACTGGACCGCGGCCATTCCGATGTCGCGCTCTATCACATCGGCAACAACCATCTTCATCGAGCCATCTATGAGCGCGCGCTGGCCCAGCCTGGAATCGCGGTCCTTCACGATGCGGTGCTTCAGCATTTTCTTCTCGGCGTCTTGGATGAACGCGGTTATGGGCAGGAATTCGTCTACAACTACGGAGAATGGACGCGCGGATTGGCCGGCGAGTTGTGGAACAACCGTGCGCGCTCCGCGTCCGATCCGCGATACTTTCAGTTCCAGATGCTGAAGCGAATCGCCGCCACCTCGCGGGCCGTCATCGTCCACAATCCCGCGGCCGCATCGATCGCCGCGCGCCACGCGCCGGATGCCCGCATTTTCGAGATTCCACATCTCTTCGTGCCGCCTGAACTGCCGGACAGCGTGGACACTCTGCGGTTCCGTTCCACCCTAGGGCTGGGTCCGCGGACGCTGCTGGTGGGGGTTTTTGGGCATCTTCGCGAATCGAAGCGCGTGCCGTTGCTGATTCGCGCGATGCAACGTGCATGGGATCAGGGCGCAGATGCGCGCCTGCTGATCGCGGGCGCCTTCGCCTCCTCTGACCTGGAACGCGCCATCACCCCCCTCCTGGGCGATCCGCGGATCCTGCGCGCCGGCCACCTGCCGGAGCGTGATTTCTGGCGTTACGCCGCGGCCACCGACCTCTGCATCAATCTACGGTTCCCCACGGCCGGAGAAAGCTCAGGCATCGCGATACGAATGATGGGAATCGGAAAGCCAGTCGTGTTCACAGCGGGCGAGGAGATCGCGCGTATTCCCGAGAACGCCTGTATTCGTATCGATCTGGGCGCGGCGGAAGAGGAAATGCTGGCAGCCACAATTTCCTGGCTCGCGCGCGACCGGGAAATGGCTGCGGAGATCGGCCGCCGAGCCGCCGGTCACATAACATCCGAGCACGGCCTTGATCGAGTGGCGAAACTCTACTGGGATGCGATCAAAAAAACGTGAGCGGATGGGTTTCCGTGCCGATCCAAATGCTTCGCGCGACTGTATCCCAGGGTCCAAGAGTCATCGGATGCGGCTTCAAGACCAGCAGCACTTCAGTTGAACTCTTCTCCAGATCGTTCTGGCTGAACAGACGGCCCAGGATCGGAACGCGCGACAGGCCCCAGAAACCGCTCTGCGTGTCTGAGTCGCTGTCCTGAACCAGACCCGCGACCACGGCCCATTCCCCTTCTTTCAGTCTTACTTTTCCCGCGTACTTGCGATTCGCGATGATGGGGATACCGCTGGAGGTTGTAGCGCCCAGCAGTTTGAACTCGGTATCCAGATCGAGTGTCACTTCGCCGCCGTCGTGCATCGAAGGAGTCACCTTCAGCACCAGCCCGAGATCTTCGTAATTGATCGTCGGGGGTGGCGTATACACCGTGCCGGTGGTGCCTGACGTATTTCCGATGTAGGTATTGGTAATAATCGGGTATCGATTGCCCACATGCAAGGTCGCAGCTTGGCCGTCGAGGGAAACGATCTGCGCATTCAGCACCACGTTCGAGGAACCCCGCGACATCATTGCGGTAAGAGATGAATTCGTGATCGCCAGACCCAGCGGCGTCGCTGCGCCGGTCAGCCGCTCAATGGTGCGAAGGATCGTCGGCAGCGTTACCGAGCCTTGCAGGTTCGTGAAAGTGAATTGCGTGGGCAAAGATAGCCCGAATTTCACGGATGAATTGCGGTCTACTTCCAGGAATTCAACGTCAATCTCGATCTGCGGCCGTAATCTTGAAAGGTTGTAGATCATCTGCCGCGCGGCTTCGATCTTGCTCGATTGATCGCGCAGGAAAATCATGTGACGCGTCGGATCGGTGACGATCCGGCGGATGTCCAGGGTCTGCTGTACCGCGGTCAGGATCTCCTGCGCGTCCTGAACCGACATGCGCTCGGGAATGGGCAAGGCTACCGCCATGGTCGGCGAACGCTCCGTGCGCTTCTGAGCCGTGTCGCGCACCACCAGCGCAAGATGTGCGTTCACCGGCACGAAAAATGAATTACCCACCGTTTCAAGGACGCGGAAGGCTTCGTCAAAGCTTAGATCGTTAATCCGGAACGTGAACGGCGGAGGCGACTGGTAATCCGCCTCGAACACCACCAGAATTCCATACGCCTCGGCTACCTTTTCGAAAATCATCCGGCTGTCGCCTTTGAGATCGAAACTTTTCCTGTCGCTGGAGCCGGACAAACGCGGCGAAGGCAAGGTCTCCCGCGATTCCAGAAGTTCGCGAGCGGTAAGCTTCTCGGGCTGAACCGCTTCCGACTCTGCGGCCGCGGCCACAGTGGGCTCCATGTCCTGATGCGCGGATAGGGCGGCAATGGTCTGCAGGGCCATCTTTCGCGCCGCATAATTGAGGTTTGCAGGATCCAGGGCCGCAGCCCGCGCGTAAAGAAGGTAGGCGTGCAAAGTGTCCCCGGCGCGTTCGGCCTTTTGTCCTTCTTTATAAAGCCGTTCGGCGAAATCGGAGCCGCCGCACAGCACGGCGCACGCGATCAGGCATCGGAGAAACTTCACCAATAAGCATGACGACCGGAAGGCAGGTGGCGTGCATAAGGTTTTGGCCATTTTCCGCCGATTGAGACGCGGGAGGAAGTACTCGATGGCTACCTTTGCGCCGGTTCGCTCCGCGTTCAATCCGGCCGTTCCGCAGAACTTCGCCGAGCTCGGCATTTCCGAGACGCTGGTTCTCGACCTGGTTCTCCGGCGAATGCTGATCGAAGGATACAGCAGCCTGGCCGGGCTCAGCCGTTCTCTGCGCCTCTCTGTGCCGATCATCGATATTGCATTCCGTCATATGCGGACCCAGCAACTGGTCGAGATCAAGGGAATGATCGGCAACGATTACAATTTCACGCTCTCGGCCGCCGGCAAACACCTCGCCGGCGAACGATTTCAGATTTCGCAGTACGCCGGCGCGTGCCCCGTTTCGTTGAAGGAATATCATGCGGCCACCAAAGTTCAAGCCGCGCGAGTCCACGTCGATCGCAAGATGCTTCGCCAGGCATTTTCCGATCTGATCGTGACAGATCGCATGCTGGACCAGCTGGGCCCGGCGATTATCTCGCAGAATTCGATTTTCGTGTACGGGCCCACCGGCAACGGAAAAACCAGTCTGGCCGAGCGTATGTTGCGCGTCTATCAGGACGCCGTGCTGATCCCGCACGCCGTCGAAGTGGATAACCAGGTCATCAGCTTATATGACCCGGTGGTGCATCAGCCGCTCGAAAACGACGATCCCGACATCGATCCGCGCTGGATCACTTGCAAGCGGCCGTGCATCGTGGTCGGCGGCGAGCTGATCCCGAGCATGCTCGAACTGCGCCTGGATGAGGCATCCGGCATTTACGCGGCGCCATTGCAGATGAAGGCGAACAGCGGCATCCTGATCATCGACGACTTCGGCCGCCAGCTCATGTCCCCGCGCGACCTATTGAATCGCTGGATCGTTCCGCTCGACCGCCGCGTGGATTATCTCACCCTGCGTTACGGCGTGAAGTTCCAGATTCCGTTCGAGTTAATGGTAGTCTTCTCGACCAACCTGGAGCCCTCCGACCTGGCCGATGAAGCGTTCCTGCGCCGCATCCACAACAAGATTTACGTAGAAGCCGTGGATGCTTCGAGTTTCGACCAGATCTTCAATCGAGTGGTGCAGTCGCGCAGCATTCAGGCCGAGCCCGACAGCGCCGAATATCTACGCAAGCTCTGCCTGCGCGAAGGCCGCACCGAGCTCCGGGCCTGCTATCCCGCAGATATCTGCAACATTCTATTGTCGATCGGGCGTTACGAAGGCAGGGGACCGATTATGTCCAAAGCTGAAATGGAACGAGCCGCGTCGTTGTATTTCGCCAAGGGGTAAGCGCTTACTGCTGCTGAGATTGCCGGTCTGAGGTGGACGCCTCAACCGGAACTGTACGCTTCGGACCCAACCCGAGCGCGATCAAAGACAACGAGCCTATCTTCCCGTCTTCCGTGAGGCTCTGCTCGGCCTGGAAGCGCTTAAGCGCGTCCACCGACCCAGGTCCCCAGGTTCCGTCCACTGGACCGCTGAAGTAGCCTCTGTCGAGCAGCGCTTGCTGGATCTCTTTGAATCGGTCCGCCGTCGGCTGCTGTTGGACGCGTCCGCGGTAAGCTGCGACGGACTTGGCCGGCTTCGCGGCGGTTCGGCGATGCGACTTGGCAACCGTCTTGGTTGGCGCAGATGCGGTCTTGGGCGGCACCGTCCGGGTTCGTCTAACGATAGAAGTGGGCTTTTTCGCCGGGCCTGTCTTGGTTTGCGCGGTCGACGAGACTTGCGAGGCAAGCCCCACGCCGGCCACTAAGGCCATCGAAACCCCAAGAGTCCATAAGCGCAAACGAACAGTCTACCAGAAAACTGTGCCACTCTTGGGGCTAGTCTGGCGGAAGCGTTCCGCTGAGGAATCGGGTAACCGCCGGTTGGGCGGTGCGGCCTCGCGGGCCGGCCCCGGGGTTGGAACGGACGATTCGGAACGCCACCGGATCGCCTGGCTTTAGCGTTTTCTGAATCTTCCGGATGTCGTCCACGGAGCTCACGGGCTGCCGGTTGATCGCGATAATGATATCGCGCTCCTGCATCCCGACCTCTTCGGCAAATGAACCCGGCTCGACTCGCGTGACGGTTACCCCGTGTTTGTCGGGCGTCAGTTCGCGCTCCTCTTCACTCACCACGCGCGGCGAGATTCCGAATTGCACCGGCGATACAGTAGTTTCCGGCTTGCTCGGCTCCTCCACAGGGGCGGCCTTATTGCCGGCGACGCTCGGCTCATCCGCGTAGACCTGCACGCGATCCTGAATGGTCAGTTTAAAGTCCATCTTCTTGCCGTCGCGATCGGAATTCAGCGTCACCTGGGCGCCCACGGGACTATCCGCGACGCGTCCCGTCAGATCGTCGCCATCCTTGACCGGGTGGCCGTTCAGGGCAAGGACGATGTCGTCGACTTTCATTCCCGCCTTATCCGCGGGCCCGCCGGGCTTCACCTCGCCGATGATCACTCCGTGATCGAAGCCCATCGCCCGGATTAGCGTATTCGCCTTGTCCTTGCTATATTTGACGCCGATAGAGCCGCGCGTCACGCGGCCATCGTGGATGATGTCGTTGTAAACCTTGGCCACCATGTTGATCGGCAGAGCGAACCCGACTCCCTGCGATCCGCCGTTTTGAGTGGCGATCATGGTATTCACGCCAACCACCTCGCCGCGAATATTTAGCAGCGGTCCCCCGCTGTTGCCCGGATTGATCGCGGCATCGGTCTGAATGAAGCGCTGGAACTGCTGTGCGCCCGGAAAATCACGGCCAGTGGCGCTGATGATGCCAGCCGTAACCGTCGCTTCCAGACCGAATGGGGATCCGATCGCTACCGCCCAATCGCCTACCTGCACGCCATCCGAATTCGCGATGACCACCGGCGTTAGCGTCCGCTTCGGCTCAATCTTGATAACCGCGATGTCGCTCTCGCGATCCGAGCCGATCAGTTTGGCCCGATATTCGCTATTGTCCTCATGCAGCTTCACGAAAATGTGGTCCACCGGATCGCCATTGGAATCCGACACCACATGATGGTTGGTGATGATATAGCCGTTCTTGTCGACGATGAAGCCCGTGCCCGATTGCTCCCGGCGATAGGCTTGGGGTGGCATTACCTGACCTTGCCCGCCGCCCCCGTTGCCGCGATTGCCGAAGAAGCGCCGGAACAGGTCCATCCCTTCGTCGTTGCCATTACCATTGCCACTGCCGTTTCCATCCTCATCCGGGTCCTGCTGCGGACCGCGCCGCATGCGCGACTGCGGCGAGGCTTTCGGCATATAGTCCGCGGTAATATTGACCACGCTAGGGTCCAGCTTGCGGGCGAGTTTGGTGAACTCGTTACCCACTTCCTGGGCTTGTGGAATCACCAGCGGAGTCGCATCCGGCGCGGCCTGCTGATCTCTCGCCGCCTTCACGCCGGTGTTTACCAGCGTGCCGATGAGAATACCCACAGACAGCGTAACCAGCATCAGCGTCGTGGACAAAAGTTTCTGCTGGCGCATCTTGTTGTAGAGTTTCATGTCGAACAGCTTCATTTTGAATTACCCGCCTCGTTTCTCTCTAGCCGCGGATTCCCTTCTATTATTATAGAGGTCTCTTTTTATGGATGCCCGCCACCATCGACAGGTTTCATAAGCGCCCATCGGCATAGACGGCGATTCGGGTTATTCGGTAGTCAATAAGAGACACAGCGCCAACAGGATACGCTTCAGCCCCAGCTCTCTGCCATCCGGCTGAAACCACTCCGCTGCGGAATGCGCGCCTCCGCCTTGTCCTCCCGCGCCGATCGACACCGCCTGCATTCCCAGGGATAAAGGGATATTCGCGTCGGTCGAGGAGCAATCCAGATGGCTGCGGATTCCCAAATGAGCGTCCACCGCGCGAAGGCATTCGAGGATCGGCGCATCGTCGCCCAATCCACCGCCAGGACGCGAGCCGATCTCCTTCACGCGTCCTGCCACTCGGCCGCCGGCGCTGCGCGAGTTTTCGATTTCAAGCGCGCGCTCTACGGTCGATAGCAGCAGCGCGGCCATACGTTCGATGCGCTCCGGGCTTTCCGACCGCAGGTCTACTTTGGCGCGCGCTTCGCTGGGAATCGAATTAATGCTGGATCCGCCCTCGATCACGCCGAAATTGAAGGATGATCGCGGTCCGTTCGATGCGTCGCGAGGCGCTTCGTCGATAAACAGGGTGATCGCGCGGCTCAGCGCATGGACCGGATTGCCGATCCCGTAATCGCTCCAGCTATGCCCGCCCGGGCCGGTGATCGCGACGTCGAAGCGGCGGCTCGCCAAAGCTTTGCAGGTCACATGATCGGTGCTGGGACCGTCCAACACCAGAAACGCCCTCAGCCGCGCCCCACCCGCGGGACGGCACAGATAGCGCATCCCGCTCAGGTTGCCTTCGCCTTCTTCACCGACGTTGGCGACCAGCAGGGGAACCAGCGGCGTGTTTTCCACCGGCGGCATCGCCTTCCACAGCGCGCTCAGCGCCAATAGGGCGGCAAGCCCCGCGCCGTTGTCGGAAACCCCGGGTCCCAGCATCCGTCCGTCGCCCAGGATTTTGATTTCCTCCGGCGTTCGGGGCGCAAGCACCGTGTCGAGATGCGCGGTCACGGCCACGGATGGAGCGTCGCGTTGCCCCGGCAGGGAAGCAATGACGTTGCCTGCCCGGTCGATTTTCGCGTCCCAGCCCAGTGATCGGAACCGGTCGGCCATCCACTCGGCGCGCTTCTGCTCGAAAAAAGTCGGCGCCGCCACGCGGCATAACTTCAAATGCTGTTCGTTGATCCAGCCGCGTTCGCGGCGGAACCACTCCATCGCGGCGCGTACCGGTCCAGATGCGGCAAGCTCGGCTACGGACTGGGCCAGCGCAGGCATTGAAGTCCCAGTCTACTCGACTTTTAGATGTCCGCCTTTGGGTAGCGTTTCCGCATCCATTCGACGAACTTCTCAGGTGCGGTCATGGTCGATAGCCGGCCTTGGCGTACGAGCGCCCAATCCTCAAATTTTCCGGACTGCTTGATCTCCGCGAGGGTGGTTGGAGGCTCCAGCCTTCCGGCGAACTCGAAATCCGCCACCGCCGACTTGGGATTCTTCGGATCGGCCGGCCTGCACCGCGGACCACTGCCAGCCCAACCACGCCCGAATTCCCCCCGCTGTGATAGAGGAATACACGATCGCCCGGTTGCATTTCTTTGATGGCGCGGACGGCTTGGGGATTAGTCACGCCGTCCCAAACCGTCTTTTTTTCACGTTCCATGTCCTCGATGGAATAGGTTTCCGGGTCCGTCTTTGCAAGGAAGTAGGTCATAGAAGGCTCCCTGGTTTGGTTGAGGTTCCGGTACCTCGGTAACTGGACAGGTTCCTGATAATGTCGTTTTATCGATGATAGCAGCGCGGCGGTTTCCGCGTTCAGTCCTGTAAAGCGACCCGATCTAACGTTGTACAATAGATGGGTCGCCGCAATCGCGGCAGTTCAAAGGAGTTCTGACGTGGCTCGTAGAAGTTTAGCAGTACTAGTGACGTGCGTTGTTGCAGAAATCGTGTTCGGAGGAATCGGTGCGGCGCAAATACCACCGCCGCAGCAGCAACAGCCACCCACGGCCACTCCACCGGTTGGCGCCGAGAAGAATGAATCGCCGAGAACGCCGTCGTCGGTCAGCGGGGACTCCACCGGCCTGCCGATCGATCCCCGAACTTACGTGATCGGAACCGAAGATATTATCAATATCCGGGTGTTCCACGACGCCGATTTTTCAGGCCCACGGGGCGTCCGCCCAGACGGAAAAATCACCATGCCTCTCATTGGTGACGTGCAGGCGGCGGGGTTAACGCCGCAGCGTCTGGCCGCCCAGTTGAAAGAGATGATTTCCGAATACCTCAAGCAGCCGGACGTAGTGGTGGAAGTCCTCCAGGTGAACAGCAAGAGTTATTCCGTAACCGGCTCCGTGATGAAGCCGGGCCGATATCCTCTGGTGCTTCAGAAGAACGTGTTCGACGCGATCAATGACGCGGGCGGTTTCCGCGATTTCTTCGCGGACCGGAAGCACATCGTGATCATGCGCGCCGATGGGAAGACGCGTTTGCACTTTAACTACGAGGATTGGGTAAAGAATGGCACGAAGAATAAGAAAAATGAGAACGTCTTCATCGAAAACGGTGACACCATTCTTATCAAGTAGTCAGGTTCAGTAATCGGAGAAGCACGTCTATGCAGCCAAGTGAAGGATTCAGCGTTACCAGAAGAGCCCTCGACGTCGAGGATTATATCGACATCGTTCGTCGCCATAAGGGATGGATTTTCGGGCCCTTTTTATTCTGTGTCGTGGCCAGCGTTGTCGGAGTGTATCTGTGGCCGGATAGCTATACCTCTTCGGCGCTGGTGAAGATTACGCCTCAGCAGGTTCCCCAAAGCATGGTGCAATCGACGAACACCCAGGAAATGTATGAGCGGGTAATGTCGATGCAGCAGGAGATCGAGAGCCGCGGCGTTCTGACCACCATCATCAACACTTACGATCTGTATAAACGGGAGCGCGCCCGCCTTCCCATCGACGATGTGATGGACCAAATGCGGAAAGACATCATCATCAGCCCGGCGATGGGCGCGAACACCACCACGGTCTCCCGCTCCGTGCCCGCTTTCTCCATCCAGTTTAAGTATTCGGATCGTTACCTGGCACAACGCGTGGTGCAGGATCTGGAGAGCCGTTTCATCGACGCCAGCGTGCGAAACCGTTCGAACCAAGCCTTTCAGACTACGCAGTTCATGAAGGACGAAGAGGACACAGCGAAAAAAGATCTGGACGAAATTGAGAACAAGCTTACTGCCTTCCGGATTCAGAACAATGGCCGCCTGCCGGATCAAGTGCAGGGGATGATGCAATCGTTGCAGGCTCTGCAATCACAGGTGACCGCGCTGGATGCCGCAATCAGCCGCTCGAACCAGGACAAGCTTCAGCTTGAATCGAACCTGCGCATCGTGAGGGACCGGCTTGCGGAGTTGAATAAGCTGCCGCCTCCCGAAGCCTCCGCCGCGGTTAACCAAAGAAATGAGCGGCTGGCCGAAGCAGATCGCGAGATTGCGCAATGGGAGGATACGCTCAGAGCGTTGCGCCAAAGGTACAGCGATAACTACCCCGATGTCCAGACGGCGCAAGGCCGTCTTGAGGGCGCCAGGCAAAAGCGCGAGGACATTCTGAAAGACGATGCCGCTAAGAAAGAATTAGCCCTGAAAGAGGAAGCCAAGAAAGAAGAGGCCCGAAAAGCCGGCAAGGCGGACGCTTCAGCGCGCCCGGAGAATCCCGCTATCGCCAACGAACGACGCAACTACGAAACCAACGTCAAGCAACTCCAGGCCATGATCGAAGGCAAGGACCTGGAAATCCAGGAGTTCACAAAGAATATGAACCATGCGCGTGAGTCGCTGAAGACCTACCAGGCGCGCATCGATTCCGTACCGCTTGGCGATAAGGAGTATAACGATCTTCTGCGGGACCAGTCGGTCGCCAGGCAGCGCTATCTCGAACTGGAACAGAAGCTGGAACGGGCCCAGCAGGCGCAGGAGATGGAAACGCGCAAGCAAGGCGAGATGCTGGAATTGCTGGATCCGGCGTCGCTGCCGATAACGCCCACGGAGCCCAAGCGTCCGGTGGTGATTTCGATCGGCGCGGCCCTAGGTCTACTGCTGGGAGCGATGTTCGCCGGAGCCCGCGAGATGAAAGATACCTCCCTCAAGAATCTGAAGGACGTACGAGCCTACACGCAAATGGCGATTCTCGGCAGTATTCCGCTGCTCGAAAACGATTTTGTGGTGCGCCGCCGCAAGCGCCTGTCTTGGCTCGGATGGACCACGGCCTGTCTGGCCGCGGTCGTGATCATGGCGGGATCTGTCGTGTATTACTACGTAACCAAAGTCTAGCGGCCAGAGGATTAACCAGATGAGTCGAGTACATGATGCGTTGCGCCGGGCCGAGCAGGCCGGCATGCTGACTACGCCGGTCACCCGGGTGCAATCCGAGGCGCGAGCCGCGGCCACCATGGATGCGGGTCCCACTTTGAGCGGGCTGCTCGAACAAGTTCAGGAAATCCCTTTCCGGACCGCTCCCGATTCCCTGCTGATCGACGTGACGCGGCCGCATGAGGCTCCCATGGAGGAGTTTCGAACGCTGCGCACGCGCTTGAATCACATGAAAAGCCTGCAGCCGATCCACTCGGTGGTGGTGACCAGCGCATCGCCTGCCGAAGGCAAATCGCTCTCCGCGGCGAATCTGGCGCTCGCCGAAGCCCATCTGGCCGGCAACATGACGCTGCTCGCGGATTTCGATTTCCGAAGACCCATCATCCACACGCTGTTTCAGACGGAACGCAGCCCCGGCATCACGGATTACCTGCTGGGCAAATGCGAACTGCACCAGGCGCTGAGGAAAGTCGCCGGTACAAACCTGTACGTTATGCCAGCCGGGGAAGCGGTGATCAATCCCCTGGAGCTGCTGAACCTGCGCGAAGTGAAGCTGCTGCTGGACCGCCTGCCGACGTTGTTCCACTGGATCATCCTCGATTCCCCGCCGCTGCTGTTCGCAGCCGACGCGAACCTGCTTTCGACGTTGTGCCACGGCACCTTGCTGGTAGTCCGCATCGGGCATACGACCATCGACTCCGTCACCCGGGCCATGCAGTCCTTGTGCAACAACAATGTTCTCGGCATCGTGGTGAACGGCGCGCGTCGCGGAGAGCTGTACAGCAAGTACACCTATTACCACTCGTATTACACGCCCAAGGAAGACCGCATCGGCAAGGAAGAGCCGTTGCCGGAGGAAGCCGTCCTCGAGACGGAGCACGCCGCTTTGGAGTCTGAAAAGACGGTCGAGTAGGTCTATTCAGGCGACCCGCGCCGCAGAACCAAGGCGGAATTCTTGCTCCCGAAAGCGATGCAGTTCACGACGGCGTATTCGAATTCGACGCGCCTGCCCGTGTCCGGCACGTAATCGAGATCGCACTCGGGATCGGGAACCTCGACATTCGCTGTCGGCGGTAAAACGCCGTCGCGCATGGCGAGCAATGTCGCCGCTACTCCCGCGGCTCCGCAAGCCCCCTGCGGATGGCCGATCAGGCTCTTCAAAGACGACCCGGGGAGCCGATACGCGTGGTCGCTGAACGCCAATTTGACGGCTCGCGTCTCGATGCGATCATTCAGCTCCGTGGACGTCCCGTGGTAGTTCAGATACCCGATGGCTTCGGGTGCGAGGCCTGCCTCTTCCAGTCCCAGTGAGATCGCGCGTGCCGGCTCCTCTCCGCACTCCTCCAGCCGAACGCGATGATACGCTTCGCACGTCGATCCGTAGCCTACGATTTCTCCTAAAATCGCAGCGCCCCGCGCCAACGCCCGCTCTCGTTCCTCCAGCGTAAAGAACCACGACCCTTCCGCGATGACGAAGCCTTCGCGATCCTTCGAAAACGGACGCGAGGCCCGTTCCGGGGTATCGTTCCACTTCGAGGCGAGGATCCGCATGGCCATGAACCCGCGCAGGATCAGGGGCGCGATGGGAGCATCCACTCCTCCGGCAACCATGCAGTCCAGCCCGCCCGATTGAATGGTCCTGAAAGCATAGCCAAGGGCATCCGTTGACGAAGTGCATCCCGTCGAAATCACGTGGCTCAGGCCCCGGAAACCGAAACGCATGGAGACTTCGCTTGCCAGGGTTCCGATGGTCGACGTCGGCACCACGTACACGGAGCATTGCCGCCAATGGCCGGTGTGATAAAGCCGGTACTGTTCCTCGGTAAATTCGTGACTGCCGCCGCCGGAGCCGACGATCACGCCGATCTGCCGCAGTTCATCCCGGCTCATCGCGCTGGGATCCAGCCCGGCGGATTCAAGCGCCTCCTGCACGGCTGCAATCGCCAGGGGAGCCACTCTGGACACATGCGGCCGATCTTTGGGCGCGATGTAATCTTCTTCGCGGAAGCCCTTAACTTCGCCGGCCACCCGGACCGCGAAATCGGATGCATCGAACCGGGTGATGGGTCCGATTCCGCTGATCCCGCCCTTCGTTGCCGCCCAAAAGGCCTCCGTTCCGATTCCGTTTGGGCTGACGACACCCATTCCCGTGATCACAACGCGGCGTTTCAAGTCAAAAGACCTCTGAATCCCGGTTCCATGTTCTGTTAGAATAGCGGTTTCACGCTTGCGCCGTATTCCGTTGATGTGATTCCGTTTGTATTCTGTGAAACCTGCGGCGGTACACGGGCGTCCCTTGTAAGGCGCAGAGTGGAAAGGAACCCGGTTAGATGACGTTTTCCAGGCCTGGATGCCTGCGCATGGTGTTTGTCTGTCTGCTCCCTTGCTTGCCTGCATTCGCACAGCAACAGCCGCCTCAACAAACCCCGCCGCCGCAGCAACAGCCACCCCAACCGCCTCCTGCCAAGCCCGTTGAACAACCGAAGCCCGCGGAGCAAAAAAAGAACAATCCTTTTGAGGCCGTACCCGAGTCCACAGAGCCGCAGCCCCCGAAACCCCAGGCTCCCAAGCTCGAGGCCCCCGCGCCCGCTGCTGAGCAGGCGAAGCCGAACGGGCCCACCCCGGACGTCATTGAGAGCATCGACTTCCGCGGAGCCCGCCGCGTGCCGCAGGACATGCTCCGCGCCATTATCACCACCAAGAAAGGCGATCCGTACGATCCGGAGCAGCTCAATCGCGATTTCATGCTGCTGTGGAATACCGGCCGTTTCGAAGACATGCGCATGGAGCGCGAGCCTGGAAAAACCGGGTGGATCGTCACCTTCGTCGTCACCGAGCGCCGCGTCATTCGATCGATTAAATATGACGGTCTGAAGTCTATCACCACCTCGGAAATTCTGGACCGATGGAAGGAACGCAAGGTTGGCTTAAGCACGGAATCGCAATATGATCCGAACCGCGTCCAACGCGCCCGCGTCGTTTTGCAGGAGTATCTGGCGGAGCGCGGACGACAGTTCGCCACTGTCGAGCCGGAAGTCCGGCAGATTCCGCCCGCCTCGCTGGAACTCACGTTTAAAGTGGATGAAGGCCCCAAGGTGAAGGTCGGCGAGATCACCTTCGAAGGGAATGCCCACATGACGGATCGCCTGCTCATCCGGGCCATGCATAACCTGCATCCATACGGCATCCCGTATTCAGTCTTTTTCGAAAATCTGTTCCCCAAAACCTACGATTCGACCAAGCTCGAAGAAGATCAGCAGCGGATTCAGCAGTTCTATCAGGACAATGGATATTTCACGGCCAAGACCACCGACGCGAAAGTCGAAGTGGTGACCGTCGGCGGCGGGAAGTTCCGCTTGCCGCTGCTGAAGTCGACCAGTCTAGGAAAAGCGGCGAATATTCACATCAGCATCGAAGAAGGCCGTTTGTATCACCTGAATAACATTACCTTCGTAGGCGTGAAGTTATTCAGAACTCCCGACGCAATTTTCAAACCCGTTTTCCAGATGCAGCAGGGCGATGTTTTCTCTACCGCCAAGCTGCGCAAGGGTTTCACGGATTTGCAGAAGCTCTACGGCCAATATGGCTACATCGATTTCGTCGCGGAACCGAGTTTTGAGCCGCTACCCAATACCGATAAGATCGATCTGACCCTGACCGCCGATGAAGGCAAGCAATTTTTCATCCGGCGTATCGATTTCTCGGGCAACCTTACCACGCGCGACAAAGTGATCCGCCGCCAGCTGCTGCTCGACGAAGGCGACGTCTTCAACACTCATCTTTGGGAATTGAGCATCCTGCGCCTGAACCAACTGGGCTATTTCGAAGTGCTGAAAGAAGAGCAGGCCGCCGACATCAAGCGCGACACCAAGACCAACACGGTCGATATAACGCTGAAGGTGAAGGAGCGCGGCAAGAATACCGTGCAGTTGAACGGCGGCGTATCGGCGCTGGCCGGCAGCTTCATCGGATTCTCCTATTCGACCAATAATTTCCTCGGCCTGGGCGAGACGCTCAGCCTCTCCACTCAGTTAGGAACCGTGCAACGCAGCGCCCAGTTCGGATTTACCGAGCCGTACCTGTTCGACCTTCCTTTACAGGTCGGTTTTACGGTGTTCACATCGCGATTCAACTTCGATCAGGCGCGCGAGGCGTCGATCCTATCGGGCCAGAATCTGATCCCGCTGTATAATCAGCTTGGCACCCAGAATCTTCTCAATTACGTATCGAATTCTTACGGCTTCACCACCTTTGCCAGCTATCCGCTGAAGCGCAGCTTCGCCCGCCTTGGCATCAGCTACGGCTACACCATTCAGAACGTCAAGACGCTGACCGACGCCGCCGGGACTTACTTCGACTACATCAATTTCGAGCATATCAACGGACCGAATTCGTTAAGCGGCATCCGGTCTTCGACGATTACTCCGAGTTACACATATAACTCCGTGAACCATCCCATCACTCCGACCGCCGGGAAGGCGATTTCGTTCTCGTTCTCCTACGCGGGTGGTCCCATCGGCGGCAATGTAAACCAGCTTGAGCCGGTGCTCGACGCCAAGTACTTCCGTAAGTCGCCTATCAATCCGAAACACGTGATCGGCTTCCATGTGCTGGGAAAATGGCTGACGGGTTTCGACGGGAAAGTGGCGCCGCCGTTCAACCGTTTTTATATGGGCGGGGAGAACGATATTCGAGGGTTCGATATCTGGGGTATCAGCCCGATCGCATGGGTGCCGACCAACGCCTCCGTGCAGGTTCTCAACAACGATGGCTCGCCGCTCATGCAAAGCGGGTTGAATGCCAACGGTCAAAAGGTATCTGTCGGAGTCACGCAGACTATTCCGACCTATCAGCTGGTATTCCCCGGTGGCGACACTATGGGAGTGGGGAACGTCGAATATCGCATCCCCATCTTCGGCCCGGTGACACTGGCTATCTTCGCCGATGCCGGCATCGATAAGCTGTCCCGCGGCAGCCAGTTGGAGTTGAACCCGGACCGTATCTCGACGTTGACCGGATTATTCCCGGAAGCGTCTTTCTCCAACCGCGCCGTGGTCGCGGCCGGAACCCAAGTTCCGCGCATGTCCACAGGACTTGAAATTCAAGTGCTGATGCCGGTCGTAAATGCTCCATTTCGCGTGTATTGGGCCTACAACCCGTTGAGAGTCGAGGAGAATCTGCAGCCGCCTATCGTGGCCGACCGCAGCTACTTCCCGAACGCCGCCACGTTCTCGAACGCACTGGCGCAGTTTGGACAGCCGGTGCCGTTCTTCGAGCGTGCCTCTACGTTCCGCTTCACCATCGGGCGTACGTTCTAGTGATAGGATATTAAGATCAAAATGAGGAGTTTAGTTGTGAAAAAACAGAAGCTTGCGCTCATCTCGCTGGCCGTGGCGATGGCTGCGGCAGCGGTAGCCCAGACAGCCCCCGGGACCCAAGCGGCGCCGCCGGCGGCGGCCCCAACCGCCGCGACGGGGCACGTCCCGACCAAAATCGGTATTCTCCAAGCCACTAGCGCGCTGATCAGCACCAAGGAAGGGCAGAAAGCGACCCAGGAGCTGCAAGCCAAGCTGGATCCGCGGAAGAAGGATCTGGAGCGAAAGGCCGCCGAAATCCGCGATCTCCAGGACAAACTCCAGCGTGGCGGGGCGGCCATGGCGGAAGCGGCGAAAGCCGACCTGACGCGCACCATCGACGCCAAGACCAAGAGCTACAATCGCGACATGCAGGACGCCCAGGATGAGTATGAGCAGGAACAGCGCAAGCTGCTCGACGATCTCGGCGGCAAGATGCAGCAGGTGATCGACAAATACGCGCAGGCCAACGCGTATGCGTTGATCCTGAATGTGAGCGACCAGAATACGCCGGTCATCTACGCCGCGAATACCGTGGATATCACCAAGGAAATCATCGAGCTGTACGATAAGATGAATCCGTCTTCCGGCGCGACGGCTCCTAAGCCCGCTGCGACGAAGCCGGCAGCAACTCCTCCTCCGGCCTCAGCCAAGCCGACTACTCCGGCTCCGGTTAAGAAACAGCCGCAGTAAATTATCCCGCGGTAATCCAGAAGCTCTCGCGCCAGGTTTCGCCCGGCGCGATGTGCGGTAATCTGGCCTCGCTGGCATTGAATGCATTGGTAAGCGCGGTCATGGGCTCGAAACACACAAAATTCCTGCCAGTTGGTGCGTATACCACCGCTACCGGGTATTTCGGTCCGTATCGAACCGAAACGCGTTGGCCGGGGCCTTCGAGAGTGAACTCCTCTCCCGTCAATTCCGTGAACACCGCATCCAGCGAATCGTCTTTCAACCTGAACGGATCTGCCAGCGCGACCGCTGTCCGCTCATTCGCCGGGATGAGCCTCTCTGACAGCACCACCCGCTCACGGGCCGCGATCCGCAGGTACCATTCATCTCTGGGCGAGCCGGTGAGCTGAAAATAGGGGTGATATCCGATGCACAGCGGCATCGGCTCCCCGCACAGATTCTCCACCGCAGTCTCCACTTCAAGCGTCGCCCCGCGCAGCCGGTGCGTAATCTCGATGGTGTGAGCGAATGGAAACTGCGCCATCCAATCCGGAAAGCGCCAGTATTCGAGCCGGCTGATGGCGGTGGATGCATCCTGAAACATCAGCTTCCAGCGATCCGTAAAAGCCAGCAACCCGTGAATCGGCAGATGATTCGCGTCGTATCGGAGATTCCCCAGCCACGGGTTCAGCAAATATCTCTTCCCGTTAGCCGAATACGCCTCGCCGTCGATGCGATTCGCCCAAGGCGCCAGCAGCGGGATGCCGGCAAAGGAAGGCGCGTGCCATTCAGGTGGCGTCCAAAGGATTTCCTTCCCGCGATGCGTCATCGAGAAGGCGTTGTTGCCAAAAGCGGTGTGGATGGAGACGGCGGCGTCCCCATCCTGAAGGCGGACCATTACATTACTTCTTCAGCCCAGTCCTGTAGCACGGCTTTCACCTTGCCCGTGAACTGGTCGGCCAGCGCGCCGTCGATCAGGCGATGGTCGAAGGTCAGCGCGAGGTAGCACACCGAGCGAATCGCGATCGCATCGTCCACCACCACGGGCTCCTTCTCCACGCTTCCCACGCCCAGAATCGCAACCTGCGGCTGGTTGATCACGGGAGTCGCGAAGATGCTGCCAAAGCTCCCAAAGTTGGTCACTGAGAAAGTGCCACTCTGGACTTCATCCGGCCGAAGCTGCCGCGAGCGGGCGCGGGCCGCCAGATCGACTATCGATCTCTGCAATCCGGTGACGTTCTTCTCATCCGCGTTACGAATCACGGGCACGATCAGCCCGTTTTCGAGCGCCACCGCGATCCCGATGTTCACGTCGCGATGATACACGATGTTCGTGCCGTCAATCGACGCATTAAGGATCGGGAACTGGCGAATCGCGGCGGTCGCGGCTCGCAGGACGAAGGGCAGGAAGGTCAGCCCGAAGCCATATTGGGCCTGGAACTGCCCCTTGACGCGATCGCGCATCTTGGCGACACGCGTCATGTCGACCTTGTGCACCGTGGTCACGTGCGCGGATGTGCGCTTGCTGAACACCATGTGCTCGGCGATCTTCTGCCGCATATTGCTCATGGGCTCGATTCGAGAGGCGGCCACTTCGCCCTGCATCCGCGGAATTTCGATGGGAGCCTGCGTAGTTGCTGGAACCGAAGCGGGAACCGTAGCAACCGCTGCGGGCGCTTGCGGTTGCGCTGGAGGCGGAGCCTGCGGAGGCGGCGCGGGCGGCTGAGAGGGCTGTCCGGGTTAGCCGGCTGCGCCAGATAGCTATCCAGATCCTGCTTCGTGATCCGTCCTCCCGCGCCAGTACCTTTAACCCGCGCGAGATCGATATTATTCTCGCGAGCCATCTTGCGGACCAGCGGAGAAAGCGGCCCAGCCGTCTCTTCGACGACAGTAGCCACAGGAGTTTCTACAGGAGCCGGAGGCGGTGGGGGCGCTGGCGCCTGAGGCGCGGCTTGTTGGGCGGGCTGCGGCGCAGCCGGAGGCGGGGTTGGGGCAGAAGCGGGCGCCGCTGCTGCCGGCGCGGTTGCTCCATCGCTGATTCTTCCGACCACGGTATTGATCCCGACGGTCTTCCCCTCTTCTACCACGATTTCAGACAGGGTGCCGGCCGATGGCGACGGGATTTCCGTATCCACTTTATCCGTGGATATCTCGAACAACGGCTCGTCGCGCTCCACGCGATCGCCCGCCTTTTTCAGCCACTTCGTCAGCGTACCTTCCACAATGCTTTCGCCCATCTGGGGCATGATTACGTCGATCATATTTTCTCCATGATTCTTTCGAAGACGCGCCCGAAGCTCCGTTCAAGCGTCTGTATCACTTCTTCTCGCGTCGCCTGCGACCCCATGGCGCGCATCGACGTCACCGGTTTGGTCAGTCCGCACGGAACGATATACCGGAAATAACTCAAATCCGTATCCACGTTCAGCGCAAACCCATGCGAGGTAACCCAGCGGCTGATGTGTATCCCGATCGCCGCAATTTTTCCTTGATCAGTCCACACGCCGGTCTCCCGGCGCTGCGTCCGATTGAATACCGAATTCGCTCAGTGTATTGATCAGCACCTGCTCGATCGCGCGAACATACGCGACCACATCGCGCTTCCATTCACGCAGATCCATGATCGGATACCCGACAATCTGCCCCGGCCCGTGATACGTCACGTCGCCGCCGCGGTCGGTTCGATGAAAAGCAATTCCCGCGCGTTCCAGCAACTCCGGACTCGCCAGGACATTTTCGTCGTGTCCGTTTCGCCCCATCGTGACCACATGCGGATGCTCCACAATCAGAAGCTGATCCGCGATCTCCGCGTGCTTGCGGCGCTCCACCAAACTCCGCTGCAATTCGAACGCTTCCGCATATCCGACGCGGCCCACGTCTCGAACCGAGCAAATCTGAGCGCAAACGCCGGCTTCAGGCATTGATGGCCATTCCGTACACCGCGTTGAATGCCTCGCCCATCGCTTCGTACAGCGTCGGATGCGCGTGGATCGTGTGGATCAGGGTGTCGACGGTGGCTTCGGCAGTCATCGCGAGGACGCCTTCGCTGATCAGTTCAAAGGCCTCCGGCCCGATGATGTGGACGCCCAGAATTTCGCCGTATTCTTCGTCCGCGACAATCTTCACAAAGCCGTCGTGACGCCCCAGGATGCTCGCCTTGGCGTCAGCCGCGAACGGAAATTTCCCGATCTTCACTTTGCGTCCCGCCGCGCGCGCCTGCGCTTCCGTCAATCCCACGCTGCCGATTCCAGGCTCGGTGTAGGTCGCGTTCGGGAATATGATTCTTATTCAGCGGAGTCACCGGCTTACCCGCGATGTGCGCCATCGCGATCATGCCCTCCGCCGTCGCGACGTGCGCCAGCAGCGGCGTCCCCGCGACCACGTCGCCAATCGCGTAGACTCCCGGCTCGCCTGTACGCTGGAATTCGTCCACCTTGATGGCGCCGCGCTCCATCTCGACTTTGGTCCCTTCGAGACCCAGATTTTCCGTCTTCGGCTTGCGCCCGACCGCCACCAGCAGCGTTTCGACGTCGAAATTTTCCGTCTTGCCGTTCGCGAAGTCGCAACCGAGAACGTCACGCCATTGTCGTGCTTCTGAATGTTTTCGACGCGCGCGCCGGTTTCGACGCGAATTCCGCTTTTCTTGAACAGCCGCTCCAGCTCCTTCGAGACTTCTTCGTCCTCGAGCGGCACAATCCGCGGCAACATCTCGAAAACCGTCACTTTGGTCCCAAAGCGATGGAAGCACGACGCGAATTCGACGCCGACCGCACCCGCGCCGATCACGGCCATGGTTTTTGGGCACTTCCCGCAAATCCAGAATCTCGATGTTGGTCAGGATTCGCCTGGCATCGGGCTGCAATCCAGGGATCATGCGGGCTTCCGAGCCCGTAGCGATCACAATGTTGCGGGTTTCGAGAATCTGCCCGTCTGACGTACCACCTTGCCCGGACCCCACAATGCGTCCGCGGCCTTTGAACCACGTCGACCTTGTTCTTCCGCATCAGAAAGTCGACGCCCTTGGAGTGCTTGTTGACGATCTTGTTCTTGCGATCGCTGACGAGGGGAAAATCCAGGCGCGGGTTGTCACAGTGAATTCCGTCTTCTTCAGGATGCAGAAACCGGTCCCACACGTCGGCTGCGTGCAGGAAAGCCTTAGTCGGGATGCATCCCACTAACAGGCATGTGCCGCCAAGCCTCGGATCCTTTTCAACAAGGGCGGTTTTCAGGCCGTATTGACCCGCTCGAACGGCCGCCGAGTATCCACCGGGACCGCTCCCGATGACGATTACGTCGTATGTCATTTATTTTTTAGTGTATCATCCGGGCGGCGCCGGACCCGAATTTCAGAACGTGAGACCGATCAGGAAAAAGGCCTGGTTGAGGTTGGAAGGGTCGACTGCCTGGCCGGGACTAAAGTGATCTGAACCCCACCGTGTATACCTCAACTCGGGCTCGATACGGATACGCGCGATCTTCACTTCCACTCCCGCACCAATAGTGAAACCGGCCTTCGAAAAATAGCTGGCGTTCGATCCCGTCGCGCGGAAACTGGGGCCGCTTCGACCAGCGGCTTCACGATCGGCAAATGCAGAAACCGGAACTTGCCCAGAATAGGAAACTCCCATGAATTGACGGTCATAGAATTGTTGAAAGTGGCCGTGCCGGTGTTGATTTCCTGGGTAAAATTCAGGGGGTGGTAAAGCGCGTCTGCTTCGACGGACAGTCCGAGCGGCAGGTGAAGTTCAATCATCGGGCCGATGACGAATTCCTTAGAATTCGAGAATTCCCGGACGAAACTGCTTCCGGACGACGTCGTGGTGATATCCGAATAAGCGTCCGTAAAAGGGATTCCGCCTCGAACCCCGAAGGAAAATGACTGGGCAAAGGCCGGCGAAATAAGAAGAAAAAGCGAAACCGCGAAGATTTTCATACGAATCCATGGATGTCGACGCTCGTCAACGCGTTTCGAAAGGGGCGATTTTGTGGAACGATGCAGGTCTGATCCCGGAATACCTATCAGAAGTTGCGATTGGCCGTCCCAGGTGACAGTGCAAACCACAGAAATCGACTTGCTTTGCCGTATGCTGGCGGGCGACGAAGAGGCGTTCGCGTCGCTCTATCGCGCTCGGCAGGCCGCCGTTTACCGGTTTGCGTTACAGATGACCGGCAGCGTAGCGATCGCGGAAGACGTGACGCAGGAAGTGTTTATCGCTTTGCTCGAACATGGCCAGCGCTTCGATCCCTCGCGCGGCGCGCTCGCGTCATTTCTGTACGGAATCGCACGCAATTTCCTGCGGCGGCGACTGGAAAAAGATCGGTGGACGGATGCCGAGATGGTTGACACGGCCGGAGAAGAAGACGTGCTCGAAGATTTGACGCGTCGCGAGGCCATCGAGCAGGTGCGGCGCGCCGTCCTGAGCCTTCCGGCTACGTATCGCGAAGCCGTGGTGCTGTGCGATCTTCAGGACGTGAGCTATCAGGACGCTGCGGAGGTGCTGGCGTGTCCTGTCGGGACGGTCAGATCGCGGCTGAATCGCGGGCGCACCATGCTCGCACGGAAACTAAGTGTAAGGGCCGGGGAGAGTGTAGTATGAGTCCGGAACAAGACATTCTAGCGGCGTTACGGGCGTTGGCTGAGGCCGATCATGGCGTCGAGGCTTCGCCGGAGCTGGAAGTGAAGGCGCGCCTCGCCTTTCGAGCGCGAGTTCGCGAACGAAAAATCAAGCGGATCGTGGTATGGAGCCTCGCCGCGGCAGCGGCGCTGATCGCCATGCTAGTCGCCCACGAACCACGTCCACGGCAGGGAAGTGCGGTGGTCCCGCAGCCGAAAGCGGCGGAGCAGGCACCTCTAACCCACAGTATCCCGGTAGTTTCCGCGCCAGTTCGGAACACGGCGCATGTTCGTCGCGGCGGATCACGAGAAGTCATGACGGATTTTTTCCCGTTGGTTGACGACGAGTTTCCGATGGAGCGGGGGCAATTGGTGCGGGTGAGTCTTTCTGCCGCGGCGATGCAGGCCGTCGGCCTGCCGGTGCGCGAGGATCGCCTTTCAGAGCGTGTGCAGGCGGATGTGCTGGTAAGTGAAGAGGGTCTGGCGACGGCGATTCGGTTCGTGAAGTATTCTCAGTAACCTTTGAGGAGAAACGATATGAAACTTCTGATGATCGTGCTTTTTGCGATGGCTGCGTGGGCCCAGGATCCTGCCGATCAGGCCAAGAAGGTGCTGGCTGAGGTCGGTTCGCGAACCATCGAGCAGACCTTCGAATACGTCGGCGGGCAGTTGCTCAACGGCAATCCCATAAAGGGTGCGCCGTACTCGGCCGACGCCGTGACCGAGATGACGCAGACGCTGCCGGACGGCAGCCACATCGTGAACCGGTCAGCCTCCACTCTGTTTCGGGACAGCGAAGGCCGCGAGCGCCGCGAAGAGTCAATTGCCAGGCTGGGCGCATGGAACGCCGAGGGCGAGCCGGCCAGAGCGGTGTTTATCTCAGACCCGGTAGCGAAGGTCACCTATTCGCTGGATGCGAATGCCCACACGGCGCAGAAGATGCCGCTTCCGGTGGCCGGACCAATGGATGCAGGCAAAATGACGGTTCGAGCATTCGGAGGGGGCGAGATGCCGCCGCCCCCCGCTGGACGCCATCAGGTCATGATTTATTCGGAACGTACCGTGACGACGACCGGTGCTTCGAGCGCCAAGTCGCCCGCCAAAGTGGAGCAGCTGGGCACGCAAACCATCGAGGGCGTGCAGGCCCAGGGCACTCGCACCACGGTGACGATTCCGGCCGGCCAGATCGGAAATGAGCGCGACATTAACATCGTCTCGGAGCGCTGGTTTTCGCCCGAGCTCCAGGTAACGGTCCTGTCGAAGCGCAGCGATCCGCGTACCGGCGAATCCGTCTACAGGCTCACCAATATCAATCGGAGCGAGCCGCTGCATACGATGTTTGAGGTGCCGGTGGATTACACCATCACGTCGCCGAAAAACTGGCGCTTCGAAGTGACGGGCAAGGATCAGGACCAGTTCTAGCTGGGTCTGTGTCACCATGTGGGTAGATGCGACCTTACCCGGCTCTGATACTCGGCGCTGTAGCGTTTCTTCCGGCGTCGGCCCTGTCTCAAACCCCGGCGCCCAAGACCGAATCGCTGCACGATCTTAGCGCGTCGTTCGAAACCCTGGCCGCACGCGTCCGTCCGGCGGTGGTGCAGATTTTTTCGACCGGTTACGTTGCGTCTTCCGAGGATAATGAGAATACCACCGCCAGCAGTCTGCTATCGACGCAGCGCAGCACCGGGTCGGGCGTCATTCTCACCGCCGACGGCTACATCGTCACCAACAATCATGTAGTCGCGGGCGCACGGAAGATTGAGGTGCGGCTGGCCTCAGTCACCCGTCAGCAAGCACGCCAATCGACCCTCACGGCGACGGTCGTCGGCACAGATCGCGACACCGATATTGCGGTCATTAAGGTCGAGCGTACGGAGCTGCCTTTTCTCAGGCTGGGAGACTCGAACGACCTGAAGCAAGGTCAATTGGTGATGGCGTTCGGAAACCCGCTGGGGCTCGAAGGCTCCGCATCGACGGGCATCATCAGCTCGGTTGCGCGGCGTCTGCACGCCGAGGATTCGAACGTTTACGTGCAAACCGACGCCCCGATCAATCCCGGAAACAGCGGCGGCCCGCTGGTGGATATCGAGGGCCGCGTGGTCGGCATCAACACCTTCATCCTGACTCAGTCGGGCGGCAGCGAAGGCATCGGCTTTGCAATTCCGAGCAATGCCGTTCGCAACACTTACGACCAGATCCGCAAGGACGGGCATGTGCACCGCGGGCAAATTGGAATCAGCGCACAGACCATCACCGCGGCCCTGGCGAAAGGCCTGCGCCTCCCGCAGGATTGGGGCGTGGTCGCCGCTGATGTGAGGCCCGAAGGCCCCGCCGATAAAGCCGGGCTGAAAGTCCGTGACATCATTCTCACCTTGAACGGCCGTACCATGGAAGACGCGCCGCAACTCGAAACCGCCATCCGGCGTCTGAAACTTTCAGAGACGGTGAAATTGTCGATTCTCCGCGAGGGCCAGAAGCTGGACTATACGGTGGCCGTGATCGAGCGCGATGACGACCCGCAGCGCTTCGCCGATATGGTGAATCCGCAGGACAACCTCGTCTCGAAGCTAGGTATCCTCGGCATTGAGATCAACGAAAAGCTCAGCGCGATGCTTCCCCAACTGCGCCACGAGTATGGAATCGTAGTGGCGGCGCGCTCTCCCAACCCCCCCTATACCGGCGGAGCAATGGCGGCGGGCGATGTAATTTACGAAGTGAATCGCACGCCGGTCGTGTCGATCAAAGCTTTGCGATCCGTGCTCGACGCGCTGAAGCCGGGCGATCCCGCGGTGCTGCAAATCGAGCGCGACGGGAAGCTCATATATATCACGGCCGAATTCGAATGATGTTGCGCGTCTGGTTGCCGGCGATCCTGCTGCTGTCTCCGCGTGGGCCCAGCAGAAGAAGCGTCCGGCACCTGCTCCAACGCCTCCCGAAACCCAGCAAGTCTTTCCCCTTGAAGCCCTCAAGATTCAGGGAAATCAGCAGATCGCCACTGAAAAAATCATCGCCCTGTCCGGCCTCAAGATCGGATCGCCGGTAGTCAAAGCCGATTTCGATAACGCCCGCGCCCGCCTCCTCGCCACGGGAGCCTTCGAGAGTGTCGGATGCGAATATAAACCCGCCGCCGACAACAAAGGCTACGACGGAACCATTGAGGTAGCCGAGGTTTTTCAACTCTATCCTTACCGCTTCGAGGAACTTCCCCTTTCAGACGAGGCTCTTCGCGCCGCGCTTCGCCGGCAGGAGCCCATTCTAGGCGACCGGATCCCGGCTACCAAGGACGTTCTCGAGCGTTACATCGGCGTTCTGCAACAAGCCGTGGGTCGAAGCGTCCAGCTCACCGGAAAGCTCTATGAAGACGTGCCCGGCCAAATGACCATCGTCTTCCGGCCCAACACGCCACGAGTGCCGGTAGCCGAAGTCCATTTCACCGGCAACCAGGTTCTGCCGGCGACCGTACTGGCCGGACCTTTAGCCGAGGTCGCCATTGGAACCGGCTTCAGCGAGAGCACCATGCGAGCTCTGCTCGATTCGAGTATCCGCCCACTCTATGAAGCCCGCGGCCGCATCCGCGTGACGTTCCCGAAGATCGAAGCGAAACCTGCCCCGCTGGTCGACGGCGTCATCGTGACCATCACCGTAAACGAAGGCGAGTCCTACAGCCTTGGCGAGGTGACATTCTCCGGCGTCCCAGCTGCCGACGTTGCCGATCTACAGAAAGTCGCGAATCTCAAAACCAAAGACGTGGTGAACTTCGACGATATCAAGGCGGGAATGGAACGCATCTACGAGCGTTATCGCGGCAAAGGCTATCTCCGGGCCACCGGCCACTTCGATCGTCAGGTCAACGACCAGGACCGTACGGTAGCCATTACAGAAACGGTCGACCCGGGCCCGCTCTTCACTATGGGGAAGCTGGAAATCCTGGGTCTGGACATTACCACGGAGCCGGAGATTCGCCGAATCTGGACCTTGAAAGCCGGTGCCCCGTTCCAGCCGAAATACCCGGATGCGTTTCTCAAAGGCATTCAGGACCAGCAGCTGTTCGATAACTTAGGCAAGACCAGGGCCGAGAGCAATATCGACGATAAGTCCCATGTTGTCAATGTTAAGCTCTATTTCAGCAGCGCCGAAGAGGAACAGCGTCGAAAGAAGAAGTCGCCCCTGTTATTCTAGGTAGAAGTGTCTGCGCCGTTGAATTTTCACCTCGACCACTACGATGGCCCGCTCGACCTGTTGCTGGACTTGATCCGCAAGCAGGAGATCAACATCTACGATATCCCGATCGCGCAAATCACCGCGCAGTACATCGAGTACATGCAGCATGCCGTCGCGATGAACATCGAGTTGAGTGCCGAGTTCGTCTACATGGCCGCGACGCTGATCCACATCAAGTCGAAAACACTGCTGCCGCGCGATCCCGAGCTCGAAAAGATGCAGCCTGAAGAGGATCCTCGCAAGGAACTGGTGGATCGCCTTCTGGAGCATGAGCGTTTCAAGGCGGCTGCGGAAATGCTTCATCAGAAGCGCGTGATTGAGGAGGCCGTCTGGTCCAACCCGCAGATCGAGCGGTTCCAGAACGAGGGAGACGACCCCGGTCTGGCCGTAACATTACACGACTTGGTCAAAACCTTCCAGGGAGTGCTGGAGCGCGCCAAGAATCGGCCCGTTTACGAGGTTGGTACGGAAGACGTTTCCGTCCCGGACATGATCCGGTATCTGCAAAACGTCTTCGACAAAGAATCGCGCCATGACACGGTTTCCGCGCGGGAACTGTTCGAGCGCCAGCGCAGCCGTCGTGGCATGATCTGCCTGTTTCTAGCTTTGTTGGAGCTGGTGAAATTGCAAGCGGTCGGGCTGGTGCAACCAGATTTGTTCGGGGAGATCGGGCTGAAACGCCTGAAGGGATTCGAATCGGCGTTCGGCGCCGAAGGCGTGATGACCGCCATCGACGAAGGATATAGCTAAAGCAGAATGGACGAACTGGACGGAACACAACTGGACGCTTCCGAATTGGCAGAGGAGCGCCCTGCCCAAAGCGAGGGCGATGAAGCGCAACTCAAGGCGATCCTGGAAGCGATCGTGTATGTGACGGATGAGCCTTTATCCGCGCAGCAGATGGCTGCGGCGCTGGGTGCGCCGATCGACAAGGTGAAGCGGCTGCTCGACGAAATTGCGGCTGAGTTTGCAAAGCCGGAACACGGCTTGACGGTTCGAGAAGTCGCGGGCGGCTACCAGATGTCGACCAAACCCGAGCATCACGAGGCCGTACGCGCGTTCGTGAAGAAATTGACTCCGCCATTGAAACTATCGCTGCCGGCGCTGGAGACGCTGGCTGTGGTTGCGTATAAACAGCCGGTGACCGCTCCCGAAATTATGGAGATTCGCGGCGTGCAAGGCGCGGGCGTTCTGAAAACTCTGCTCGACCGCAAGCTGATCTCGGAGTCGGGCCGGAAAAATGTGGTCGGCAAGCCGATTCTGTATAAGACCACCAAGGAATTCATGGTGCAGTTCGGGCTTAAGGATTTGAGCGAGCTGCCTACTTTAAAGGAGTTCGAGGAACTGGGGCGGCTGGAGATCGTCGAGCCTGAAGCCTCGCCCGAGACGCCCCCTGAAATTCAAGCCGGTAGCCAAACTGAATCGGCCGAACCCCCTCCTGAAAATGCCTGAGGAACGACTTCAAAAAATTCTTGCCGAGGCGGGCGTAGCCAGCCGGCGCAAAGCCGAGGTGCTGATCACCGAAGGACGCGTCACGGTCAACGGCAAAATTGTGACGGAGCTGGGATCCAAAGCGGATTTCGATACCGATCATATAAAAGTCGACGGCCGGCTGCTGAAGAAGCCGAAGCATCACACTTACATCGCGTTGAACAAACCTAAGAACGTCATGACCACTACCTCAGACCCGGAGGGCCGCGAGACTGTGATGCACATGATGCGCGGGGTGAAGGAGCGCGTTTTCCCGGTCGGGCGCCTGGACTATCACAGCGAGGGCCTGCTGTTAATGACCAATGACGGCGAGTTTGCCCATCGCATCACCTCCCCGGCCAACCATGTCATCAAGACCTACGTGGTGAAGACCACGGGTGCGCTCACCGAAGAGCAGGAGAAGATCTTTCGCGCGGGCGTGCCGCTGCACGGCCGTAAGACTTCGCCGGCTGAGCTGAAACAAATCAAGCATGGAACTAATCCATGGTACGAGGTCAAAATCGCGGAAGGCCGGCAGAATCAGATTCGCGAGATGTTCAAGTATTTCGGGCGACTAGTGGAGAAGCTGAGGCGCGTGAAAATCGGATTCCTGGAGCTGGATCAGCCGCCGGGCCGGTATCGCGCCCTAACGCCTAAAGAGATCGAACGGTTTCGAAAGATCTTGAAACTCGATGAGCCTGCCTGAGATTCTCAAATCCGCCAAAACGATCGCGGTAGTCGGATTATCCGGCAATCCCATGCGGCCGAGCAACGGCGTGTCGGAATACATGCAGCGCGCCGGCTATCGCATTATTCCCGTGAACCCGAATGAATCCGAAGTCCTGGGCGAAACCAGTTATGCGCGCCTTGAAGACGTGCCGGAGAAAGTCGATATCGTCGACGTTTTTCGCCGGCCGGAACACGTGCCGGGAATCGTCGAATCGGCCATCCGGATTGGTGCCAAGTCGTTGTGGCTGCAAGAAGGCGTGATCCACGAAGCTGCGGCCGGACGCGCCCGGGCGGCGGGGCTCGACGTCGTGATGGACAAGTGCATTCTGAAGGAACACCGCAAGCTGCTGCGATAGTTCACTCCCCGCTTTGTTGCAATAATTTCGCAACCAGCGCGGTCCATCCGGTCTGATGATTTGCGCCGATGCCAGCGCCGTTGTCGCCGTGGAAATATTCGTAAAACAGGACGTAGTCGCGAAAATTCGGATCGTGTTGAAAACGGTCGACGCCGCCGAAAACCGCCCGCCGGCCGTTGGAATCCCGCAGGAAGATTCGCGAGAGGCGCCGCGACAGCTCGGCCGCTGCATCGCCGAGATTCACCTTATGTCCCGAGCCGGTTGGGAATTCCACTTGCATGTCGTCGCCGTAATAGTGATTGAACCGCTGCATCGATTCGATTAACAGATAATTCACCGGAAACCACACCGGTCCCCGCCAGTTGGAATTTCCGCCAAACGTCGCGGTGCGCGATTCGGCGGGTTCATACTGGACGCTGTACTGGCTTCCATCCACATCCAGCTTGAACGGATGGGCTTCGTGGAATTTCGAAACCGAACGAATGCCGAAGGGCGAGAGAAACTCGGTTTCATCCAGCATTCTTTGCAGGACGCGCACCAGCCGCGCGCGGGGAAGTACGCTGAGCAGCCGGCGCGAGTTCGTGCCCTCGCGCGAGAGCGAAGCGACATTGGCGCTTAGATCGGGCCGGTGTCTGGTGAACCATTCCATACGGCGGCGGAAGCCCGGCAGCTTCTCGATCACCTCAGGCTCGATCGTGTCGACGGCGAACAACGGAATCAATCCCACCATCGACCGGAGCCGCATCAGGGTCGACCGGCCGTCGGGAAGCCGCAGGCGATCATAGAAAAAGCCGTCGACTTCGTCCCACAGGCCGCCATCGCCCAGCTTGTTCATCGCGTGCGCGATGTACAGAAAATGTTCGAAGAACTTACTGGCGATATCTTCGTAGATCGGATCGACGCGAATGGCCAGCTCCATCGCGATCTTCAACATGTTCAGGCAGTACATCGCCATCCAACTAGTGCCGTCGGATTGTTCGATGAAGCCGCCCGTCGGCAGCGGCGCGCTGCGGTCGAACACGCCGATGTTGTCGAGACCGAGAAAGCCGCCTTCGAAAATATTGTTGCCCTCGGAATCCTTACGATTCACCCACCAGGTGAAATTCATCAGCAGTTTGTGAAACACGCTTTCGAGAAACGCGTAATCGGAGTGGCCTGATAACTTCCGGTCGATCTGAAAAACACGCCAGCATGCCCACGCGTGCACTGGCGGATTCACATCGCCGAACGCCCATTCGTAGGCCGGAATCTGCCCGTTCGGGTGCATATACCATTCGCGCAGGAACAACCGAGCTGGCTTTGGCATAATCGGGATCCACCTGCGCCATCGGGATCATGTGGAACGCCAGGTCCCATGCCGCGTACCACGGATACTCCCAGGTATCCGGCATCGAAACCACGTCGTTGTTATAAAGGTGGACCCAGTTGGAGTCCCGGCCAGTCCAGCGGCTCGCCAGGCGGCGGAGGCTGGCCGGGATCGCCCTTCAACCAATCCTCGATCACGAAATGATAAAACTGCTTGGACCACAAGAGTCCGGCGAAAGCCTGACGCTGCACTCGTTTCCCGTCTTCCGAAAGACTCTGCGGCGCAAAGCCGTAAAATTCGTCCGCTTCGCAGATGCGCTCCGCAATCAGTCCATCGAAATCCGTAATCAGACGGCTGGGTTCCGTGTGTTCCGTAAGACGCATACGGATCACTTCGGATTGACCGGGAGCAAGATTGAACTGATGCCAGGCGCAGGCTTTGGTGCCGTGCTGATCCGGATTCACGGCATCCTCACGCCCGTGGATGATGCGCTGGTGAAAAGCGTCCTTCACATATCGTCCGCCGTCGACGCCCCACAAAGCCTGCGCGTTCGAATCGTTCTCGGTGAACAGGAGCGGCGGCTGGCCGTCGACGGTAAAACGGAACGATCCGAGGGTCGCGTGTTGCACGTCGATTCCGCCATCGCTCGCCGAAAGAGACGGCCGCTGCGCCTGCGGCCTCCACGACCATACATTGCGGAACCACAGCGTCGGCAACAGGTGAAGCGGCGCCGCTTCGGGACCGCGATTGGTCGCCGTGACGCGAATCAGAACATCATTGTCGTCGGCTTTTGCGTACTCGATGACTATATCGAAATAGCGATTTTCATTGAATATACCGGTGTCGATGAGCTCGAATTCCGGCTCCTGCCGCGTCCGGCTGCGATTGGTATCGAGCAATGTCCGATACGGAAATTCGGCGTGCGGATACTTATACAGGCACTTCATATAAGAGTGGGTCGGAGTGCCATCCAGGTAGTAATAAAGCTCTTTGACGTCCTCTCCGTGATTTCCCTGATTGCAGGTGACTCCGTAAAACCGTTCCTTCAGGATCGGATCGCGTCCGTTCCAAAACGCCAGCGCGAAACACAGCCGCTGGTGATTGTCGGAGAAACCCGCGATGCCGTCCTCGCCCCATCGATACGCCCGCAGATGGGAATGCTCGAACGGAAAATACTCCAAGCGGTCCCGTTCGCGCTATAATCCTCGCGCACCGTCCCCCAGGCGCGGTCCGAAATATAGGGCCCCCACCTGCGCCAGTGCTGCTCGCGGCGCATGGTTGAAATCAGGCGGCGCTTTTCTGCATCCATTTAACCGATTGTAAACGCATTGCGGATCAGCTTTATTTCAGGCGGATTGGTCAGAACTACGGTGACAACGTCGAACCGCACGCGCGCCCATGGAATTTCGGTTTTCCGCGCGTAGGCGCGGGCGACACGCAGTAGATGACGGCGTTTTTCGTCGCCGATGGCCCGTTCTGGAGGCCCAAAATCTACCGATTTGCGAGTTTTCACCTCGACAATTGCCAGGTTCTCACGCTCCCAGGCGATCAGATCCGCCTCGGCGTCACCCGCGGACAAACGATAATTCCGCGCCACGATCGTGAATCCTTCGCGTTTCAGAAAGCGGTGCGCCAAGTCCTCGCCGCGGCGGCCCACGGCTTTGTCGGCGGCCCAAGTGCGCACGCGGCGAATGTGCCGCAACTTATCCAGCAAGGTCCCAATCATTTAATGACTTTGAGCCGCCACTCGATTACTTTGCCGCGAACCACGTAGCACAGGTAATGTTCCCAGAAGCGGCGATAACGGGGAAATGCGTTGACCAGCAGCTCGAATCCTAGCCATCTCCACAATGCTAGTAGCTTGACGCGAACGGAAATCTCTTCAAATTTCGCGGAGCTATAGTACCCATAGCCGGCATTGTCCTCGCCGAAATAGCGCAGGGAAAAGCTGTTCAGATGCCAGCGATGCGTGGGGTCGCAGAAGGAGCTGAAATCGGTGTAATGCGGCGTGACGATGTATACTTCGCCGCCCGCGCGCACCAGGCGATGGAATTCTTCCATGCTGCGGATCACGTCGGAGAGATGCTCGATGACATGCACGGCCTGCAACGCATCGAAACTCGAATCGCGAAACGGGTAAGGGAAGCGGTCTAGCTCGCACAGAACATCGGCGCGGCTGGCCGCGTTCCGGTCGATGCCGATGGCGCCCGGTTTCTTGTTGACTCCACAGCCGACGTCAAGGGTTCGCATCAACACTCAAGAATAGCGGACCGATTCGAGGAACAATCCCGAGGCAGGGGCGGTCCAGGCGGCAATGTCGAGTTTCGGATTCTTTCGTCCTGCGAGTAGTCCTTGGAACTGCTCCACCGTCACTTCGCCCAAGCCGACCCTCGCCAGCGTCCCCGCCAGCCTTCGGACCATCTTCCAGAGGAAATGCGAAGCCTCGATACGAAAGACGATCAGATGATCGTCCTGGCCCACTTCAGCGGCTTCTACCACCACCGTGGTCGATTCGCCGGGCCGTGACGGATTGGGGGCGCGGAACGTCACGAAGTTGTGGCGGCCCGCGATAAGAGCCGCGCACTCCTGCATCTTCCCAAGGTCGAGCGGCTCCTTGATCCACCACACGTAGCGCTTCGAAAGCGCGGTTTTGCGGGTCGAAATCTGATAAAAATAAGTGCGGGAAACGGCATCGTGACGGGCGTAGCCGGTGGAGGCGGCGAGCGTCGTGTAGTTGGTCCCGTCGGTACTTCCCTGGACGAGGATCGTCTGCGTGCGGGCGCCCCAAGACGCGGAAGGCGGGAGGTCCATGACGATCCTGCCGACTGTCGTCGACGAGCCGAGGTCCACCTGGAACCACTGCGGGAAGGCGTTATCAGTGCTCTCCCAGTAGGTGCTCGTGTCGCCGTCGACGGCATTGCCTGGGACGTAGCTCTGCGTGGAGCCGCTCGCGCTGGTCGGCTGGTTCAGTGCGAGTTTCGAGTTGGTCGGCGCGGCGGACGTCGTGACCGTCACCGTGTTGGAGGCGGCGGAGACGTTGCCCTGGGTGTTTGGATGTTGTTATCGCTGGGGGAGCAGATGCATTAACAAAGTTCACGTTTAACGGCTTTAATACATTGATGATATTAGACCGGAATTTTGCAAACCTTTTGATGAAAACAGGAAGGGTTTGAATCTTGGGGAGGGGGCCGGGTATGTCGTACTCGTTTCAGAAAAAGTAACTAAAATGTTAAGCAAACCATTGTATTGCAAACTAAGTGGGTATAATAACAGTGCAACGACGCCTATCACCAAACGGCTTGCCTCGCCCGACGGCACCGGGTCATATCTTGCCATGAAAAGGGCGCTGGAAAAAAGCAGTTTGAACCCATCCGATATTGATTATATCAACCTGCATGGTACTGGCACACAAATAACGACAGCGTTCAGGGCATGGCGGTAAAAAGACTTTTCGACCCGCAGTATCCGGGAACACGCGGCCGGGAAGCGCCTCATGAGCTGGAATCGCATCGCGCGCGAGGCCAGCGAACAATCGCGGCGGACCCGGCTCCCGGAAATCGGATCGCCCATCCGTTTCGAAGACGCGCTGCAGACCGCCGATGGATACCGATACGCGCTGGAGGAGGCGGAAGCGCCGCCCATCCTTTCTGTGCTGCCGGAGCCCCGCCAGCCGGGTGATCGCGTGGCATTACTGGTAGGGCCCGAGGGGGGATCGACCGATCAGGAACGATCCGCGATCGCCGCCGCCGGTTGGAGCCCGGTATCGCTCGGACAGAACATTCTTCGCGCCGAAACCGCCGCCGTTGCGGCGCTGGCAATCGTCAACGCGGTGTGGGGACGGTAAGAACCGTTTCTCGTTTCTCGTTTTGCTGTCTCTTCCTGTATCCTGGTTTTTCATGACCAGACGCAACTTCATCGGATCTTCCGCGGCTATGACCGCGCTTGCTTACTCGCAGATTCCCGGTTCTAACGACCGTTTGCGGATTGAGAGTCATCGGCTGCGGCGGCCAATCGAACGACCACATGCGTACTCTGGTGAAGATGCGCGAGTCCGACAATTGCGAAATTGTGGCGGTCTCCGACGTCTTTGACAAGCGCGCCGACCTGGCCGCGCAGCTCACCGGTGGCAAAGTGGTGAAGGATTATCGTCACATCCTGGACAACCACGATATCGACTACGTCCTGATCGCCACGCCCGAGCATTGGCACTACCAGATGACCATCGACGCAGCCAACGCCGGCAAACATATCTACTGCGAAAAGCCCATGACCCAGACCGCCGCGCAAGCGAAAAAGGTGGTTGAAAAGATCAGTGGCAGCAAGCTGAAGATGCAGGTGGGCGTGCAAGGCATGTCGGACGATTCGTATGAGACTGCGCAGAAGTTCGTCAAAGACGGCGCGCTCGGCAAAGTGGTGCTGGCTCAAATCGATTACTCGCGCAACTATCAGGACGACTTCTGGGAGTATCCTGTGGACGCGGATGCGCACCCCGGCGTGAATCTCGATTGGAAAGCCTCCG
>CAVPKR010000157.1:0-31582 GCA_963705675.1 Terriglobia bacterium | reverse complement strand
TATGTTGCCTGCGCTTAACGATTCATTACGTATTGCTGGATCATCACCGATCTTTTCGCCTGGGCAGGCCGGGAACTGCCGGAATGGAACACCATTTCCATCAGCGGCTATCACATTCGCGAAGCGGGCTCGACAGCGACCCAGGAAGTCGCGTTCACCTTGGCGAACGCCATCGCCTATGTCGAAGCCGCCACCAACGCGGGCCTCGAAGTAGATTCCTTCGCGCCCCGCCTGTCGTTCTTCTTTAACGCGCACAATCATTTCCTGGAAGAAATCGCCAAGTATCGAGCCGCCCGCCGTCTTTGGGCCCGAATCATGAAAGATCGTTTCGGAGCCCGCAATCCCAAGTTCGATGATGCTGCGGTTCCACGCCCAAACCGCCGGGTCGACGCTCACAGCGCAGCAGCCCGACGTCAACGTGGTCCGGGTCGCATTGCAGGCGCTGGCGGCGGTACTGGGCGGCACGCAATCGCTCCACACCAACGGACGCGATGAGGCGCTGTCGCTTCCCACCGAAGAAGCCGCTGCGTCTGGCCCTCCGTACCCAGCAAATCCTGGCGAATGAAACCGGAATCACCAGCGTCGCCGACCCGGTAGGCGGCAGCTTTTACATCGAGGAACTGACCGATCAGATCGAACGCGGCGCGATGGATTACATCGAACGCATCGACGCCATGGGCGGAACCCTGGTAGCGATTGAGAAGGGCTATATTCAAGCCGAAATTCAGAATGCCGCCTACGCGTTCCAGCAATCGGTGGAGTCCGGCGAGACCGTAGTCGTCGGCGTGAATAAGTTCCGGCAAGTGGAAGAAAATCCGCCCATCACCTTCCGCATGGACCCGGCACTCGAACGCGAACAAGTGGACCGCTTGCGCCAGCTCCGCGCATCGCGATCGGCCTCGGAAGTGGACGCCCGCTTGGACACCCTGGAGCAAACCGCCCGTGACTCCGGCAACCTGATCCCCAAAATCCTCGACGCGTGTGAGGCCTACGCCACAGTCGGCGAGATTTCCGACCGTCTGCGTCGCGTCTTCGGGGAATATCGAGAGACTTGAAGCCCATCCACATCATCGGCGGCGGCCTCGCCGGATGCGAAGCGGCCTGGCAGATCGCGCGCCGGCGGAAAGTCGATTCTCTACGAAATGCGCCCCGTCCGCCAGACCGCCGCTCACAAGACCGGCGGATTGGCCGAGCTGGTTTGCAGCAATTCGCTGAAAACGGAGCAAGAAAACGCCGCGCCCTGGCTGCTGAAAGAAGAGCTGCGCCGCCTGGGATCTTTGTTGATCGAAGCCGCGGGCCGCACCCGGGTCCCCGCGGCCACGCCCTTACCGTCGATCGCGAGCTGTTTGCGGCGGAAATTACGCGCGCTGATCGAAGCCGAGCCGCGATCGAGATCCGCCGCGAAGAAGTGACCGCGCTTGATCCCGAGACGACATCTGGATCATCGCCAGCGGCCCGCTGACTAGCCGATGCTCTGGCTCAGGAAATCGGCCGCATCACCGGATCGCCGGCTGTTTTTCTACGACAGCATCAGCCCGATTGTCGAAGCCGACTCCATCGACACTTTCCATCGCCTTCCGGGCCTCGCGCTATGGAAAATCGCTCGACGGAACCGACGATTATCTCAATTGCCCCTTCGATAAGCCGCAATATGAAGATTTTCTCGACGCTCTGCTGGCCGCCGAAAGCGTCCCCGCGCACATCGAGCAGGATCACCTCCGCTACTTCGAAGCTTGCCTGCCGATTGAAGAAATCGCCAGCCGGGGCCGCGATACGCTTCGCTTCGGCCCCATGAAGCCCATGGGCCTCACCGATCCGCGCACGGGCCGCCGTCCCTACGCGGTGGTGCAGCTCCGGCAGGAGGATGCTCGCGCCGGAAGCTTCAACCTGGTCGGATTCCAGAATCACATGCGCTTCGGCGATCAGGCTCGCGTGTTGCGAATGATTCCCGGCCTGGAGCGCGCCGAGTTTCTCCGCTACGGGCAAGTCCACCGCAATACCTACATCAACGGTCCCGCGCTGCTCGGCCCCACTCTGCAAATGCGCACCGACCCGCGAATTTTCTTCGCGGGCCAAATCTCCGGCGTCGAAGGATACGTAGAATCCATCGCGACGGGCTTAGTCGCGGGTCGAGGCGCGGCTGCCGTGGCCCTCGGTGAAACGCCGCGTATATTTCCTCGCGAGACTGCGGTCGGCTCGCTATGCGCCTACGTCTCCGGCGCCGACCCCACGCATTATCAGCCCGCCAACATCACCTTCGATCTCCTTCCCAAGCTTGCCGAGCCTCCGCGCGACCGCAAGCTTCGCCAAACCCAAGTCTGCCATCGCGCTCTGACGGCGCTCGACCAATATCTTTGCACCCATGTCTGAATTGGCCCAGGCCGTGGATCGCTATCTCGCCTCACTCGCGCGGGAAAATGCGTCGCCCCACACGCTGCGGAATTATTCTACGGACCTGAAGCAGTTTGTCGATTATTTCACGCCGCCCGGTTCCGACCCAGCCGCGCCTTCGAAAATCGACGCCATCGTGCTGCGGGAATGGCTCGGCAGCCTGTATGAGCGCTCCCTGAGCGTGGTCACGATTCGCCGTAAGCTCGCCGCCGTGCGATCTCTATTCAACTTCATGCTCCGCGAAGGCACCGTGGCCTCGAACGTCGCCCGCCTGGTCAGGACGCCCAAAGCGCCCCAGCGTGTGCCCATCGTGCCTACAGCCGAGCAGACCAATGCCTTGGTCGAAGGCGTAGCCGCCGATCGCCTGGAGCAGCCGCACCCCGAGCGCGACCTCTTGCTATTCGAGCTTCTCTACGGCTGCGGCCTCCGCATCAGTGAGCTGGTCGGCCTGAATCTCGAAGACCTCGATTCGAAAGAGCGCTGGATTCTGGTGCGCGGAAAAGGCAAGAAGGAGCGCCAGGTTCCCTATGGATCGAAAGCCGCCGCATCGCTCCAAAAGTATCTGGCCGTTCGCGAAACCAAGCCCGGCGAGCGCGCCCTCTTCGTGAATCATCACGGCGGGCGTCTCTCCGACCGCGGCGCGCGCCACATCGTGAAGTTCTACGCGCGCTTCGTTTCCGGTGACGCCTCGCTTCATCCTCACAGCCTGCGCCACGCCTACGCGACGCACTTGCTAGCCGATGGCGCCGATCTACGCGCGATTCAGGAATTGCTCGGTCACGCCCGCCTCGCCACCACCCAAAAATATACGCAAGTCTCTTTAACCGACCTGATGGCCGTCTACGATCGCTCTCACCCCAAGGCTCACAAGTAAGTTATGATACCGGCGACATGACGGCTCTGCGTGATTTGCCCTCGGTGGATGAGGTTGCTTTAAAACTTCGAGACGTGAAAGCGCCGCGTGCGTTGTTGATCGGCGAAACCCGCCGCGTCCTCGCCGCCATGCGCGCGGATATTCTCGCCGGAACTGATGTTGACCCGTCCAGCGCCGAGAATCGTATCCGCGCGGGGATCGCCGCTCTAGATCGATCCTCCCTCGAAGCCGTGATCAATGCGACCGGCGTGATTGTTCACACCAATCTCGGCCGCGCCCCCGCCGTCCCGTTCACCCCCCTCGAAGGCTATTCGAATCTCGAATACGATCTGGCGAAAGGCCGCCGCGGCAAGCGCGATGTCCACATCTCCGGTCTTTTGGAACGAGATCGCCGGCAAGCCCGGAATCGCCGTGAACAACAACGCCGCGGCTGTGTTGCTGACCCTCAACACTCTCGCACGTGGCGCCGAGGCCATCGTCAGCCGAGGCGAGCTTATCGAAATCGGCGATGGCTTCCGCATTCCCGACATCATGGCCGCCTCTGGAGCCGAACTGCGCGAAGTCGGAACCACCAACCGCACCCACATCGACGACTATCGTGACGCCATAGGCGACCGGACTCGTCTCCTGATGCGCGTCCATCCCAGCAATTTTCACGTGGAAGGCTTCACGTCGAAGCCCGGCCTTCATGAGCTCGCCGCATTGGCCCACGAACGCGGCCTTCCGTTTTACGAAGACCTGGGCAGCGGATGCGCCGCTCGATCTAACCCCCCACGGAATCCACGAGCCCCGCGTTTCCGAAAGCCTCGACGCCGGCGTCAACCTGGTTTCCTTTAGTGGCGACAAACTACTGGGAGGTCCGCAAGCAGGCCTGTTGTCGGCGACGCGGACCTGATTACCCGCCTGCGCCGTAATCCGTTATTCCGCGCGCTGAGAATCGACAAGCTGATCACCCAAGCTCTAGAGACCACTCTGCGCATCTGATCTTCGAACGATGGGAGGAAATCCCTGCGCTCCGCATGATTCGCATGACTGCCGCCGAAATTCGCGAACGGGCGGAGCTCATTAAGAAAGACTTTCCCCAGCTAGATTTGATCGAAGGAAGAAGCGTCGCCGGAGGCGGTTCCACACCCGACCAGTCGCTCCCGACCTGGCTCCTGGCCGTTCCCGGCGATGCCGTAGCCGCCGAAAAAAGCTTCGCGCGGGCACGCCGCCGGTCATCGGACGCATCGAAAACGATAAGCTGCTGTTGGATTTAAGAACCGTATTCCCGCAGGAAGAAGCCGAGCTTAAGCGCGCTCTAAGTACGCTGATTCCGAAGTAGACACGCGAATTTTCTCGCCTTCATTGATAAACGGCGGCACGTTCACGACTAATCCGGTTTCAAGCTTTGCGGGCTTGGTCACGTTCGAAACCGTAGCCCCCTTCAACCCCGGCTCCGTCTCGACCACCGTCATGTCACCGATGCCGGCAACTCCACGCTGACGGCTTGCCTTCGTAAAACTCGACGTGCACTTTCAGCTTCGGGATCAGAAAATTCACCGCGTCGCCCAGGATCCTTCGCTCAAGTGCATCTGCTCGAACGATTCCGTGTTCATGAAATAGTAGTACTCGCCGTCGTCGTACAGATACTCCATTTCCTGCTCATCCAGCGACGCACGTCTCCACCTTATCTTCCGATGAGAATCGATGCTCGATCATGGTGCCGGTACTTGAAATTTCGCATCTTCACCTGGACGAATCCGCGCAGGTTTCCGGGCGTGCGATGTTCCATCTTGAAGACCGAAAACAAGTCCTTGTTGAACTTGATCACCATGCCCGGACGCAGTTGTGTTGCTGGAATCATAATAAGGGAACTTTCAGTCTAACAAACCCGCCGCTGTATCATGAAGAATGATCCCAGATACGATCCCCTGAAGGGCTTACGTTTGACGATGTTTTGCTGCTCCCGTCCCGCAGCGAAGTGTCGTCCCCGCCGAAACCGATACCCGCACCCAACTCACCCGCAAGATCGGCATGAATATCCCCGATCGTCAGCTCCGCCATGGACACCGTGACCGAGTCGCATCTCGCCATCGCGCTCGCCCAGCAGGGCGGAATTGGCATCGTGCATCGCAACATGTCGATCGAACGGCAAGCCGAAGAAGTGGATCGCGTAAAGCGCTCGGAAAGCGGCATGATCGTCGATCCGGTCACCGTCGACCCCGAGCAGAAAATCTCCGACGCGCTCGAAGTGATGAAACGCTATCGCATTTCCGGCGTCCCGGTAACCAAAAACGGAAAACTAGTCGGCATTCTCACCAATCGCGATCTGCGTTTCGAAACCCGCTACGATCTGCCTATCGAAAACGTGATGACCAAGGAAAATCTCATCACCGTCGCGGTGGGCACCACGCTCGAAGAAGCCGAGGCGATTCTGCACAAGCATCGCGTCGAAAAACTACTGGTAGTGGACGATCAATACAACCTGAAAGGCCTGATCACCGTCAAAGACATTCAGAAAAAATTGAAATATCCCAATGCCGCGAAAGACGAGCAAGGCCGCCTGCGCGTAGGCGCCGCCATCGGCTCCGGCGGCGATTTTCTGGAGCGCGCGCAGGAATTGGTCAAGAAAAAAGTCGACGTGCTCGCCATCGATTCCGCTCACGGCCACAGCAAACGCGTGATGGACGCGATCGCCGCCATGAAGCACGCGTTGCCCGACGTCCAACTGATCGCCGGCAACGTCGCCACCTTCGAAGGCGCTCGCGATCTGATCGCGCTGGGCGTCGACGGGATCAAGGTCGGCATCGGCCCGGGATCGATCTGCACCACGCGCGTAGTCAGCGGCGCGGGAGTTCCGCAGATCACCGCGATCGCCGAATGCTCGAAAGCAACCCGCGGGTCCGGCGTCCCCCTGATCGCCGACGGCGGCATCAAATACTCCGGCGATGTCACCAAAGCCATCGCCGCGGGAGCCGACAGCGTGATGATCGGCAGCCTCTTGCCGGTACTGAAGAAAGTCCCGGCGAGACCATTCTCTATCAAGGCCGTACTTTCAAAAGCTATCGCGGCATGGGATCGATGGGCGCGATGACCGCAGGCTCGGACCGCTATGCGCAGGACGATACCAGCGGCAAGCTGGTCCCCGAAGGCATCGAAGGCCGCGTGCCCTACGAAGGGATTGCTGTCTGAGCTGGTGTATCAACTGGTCGGCGGCTTGCGCGCCGGCATGGGCTATTGCGGCTGCGCGACCATCGCGGACTTCGCGATCAAGCCAAGTTCGTCCGCGTCACCTCGGCCGGCTTGCGCGAAAGCCATGTCCACGACGTGATCATCACCAAGGAAGCTCCCAACTACCGCATCGAATAAATGCTGGTCTGCCCGGTTCGCGACTGCCACCTGCTGCTGACGCGAGAAGATCGCCGCTTATTTTGCCCGCGCGGCCATTCCTTCGACCGCGCACGCAGCGGCTATTTCAATCTTCTTCAGCCCCAGGAACGCCGCTCGAAACGCCCCGGCGATTCCGCGGAAGCCGTCGCAGCCAGGCGTCGCTTGCACGACCTCGGAGTGAGCGAACCCATGCTCAGCGCGATCCGTGAAATGTCCCGCTTAGATACCCACGACGTCGTGCTCGATGCCGGATGTGGCGACGGTTACTATCTCGGCAGCTTGGCGCGCGGAGCCAATTTCCCTGCCCACGGCGTCGATATATCGATTCCCGCTGTCGACGCAGCCGCTCGCCGCTATCCCGAGTCTGAGTGGATCGTCGCGAACGCCGATCGCTTCGTGCCCTACGCCGATGCCTCATTCTCGGTGGTCTTATCCATCACCGCGCGGATGAATCCCAGTGAGTTTCAGCCGAGTTCTTCGCAACGACGGCCGCCTTCTGGTAGCCATCCCCGCACCTGATGATCTGATCGAGCTGCGCGGAGCCGGCCGTCACCGCGTCTCGACTACGATTGAGACGTTCGCAGGCCAATTCAACCTTATAGAGCAGCGGCGAACTTCGACCACCGTCGATCTAAACGCACCAGCCGTTGAAGACGTGCTTCTGTCGATCTACCGGCCTATGCAGCCTCGCGCCGCCGAAGCCGCGCGAGTCACTTTCAGCCTGGATCTTTTGCTGTTTCAGCCCAAGTAGTCTACTGGAACAACAGCAGCGGCGTTCCCGTCGCCTGCGCGTCATCCGCTGGCGCGCCCACCGGCTGCTCCAGCAGCTGGCGGCAATAGATTCCTCCATCCGCCAGATAAACTTCGAGCTCCGACGGCCGCGGCAGCGACCCCTGGATCAGGGCTTCGCTCAGCGGATCCTCGATGTACTTCTGCAGCGCGCGCCGCAACGGCCGGGCGCCATAGCTGCGATCCGCGCACGTCTTTTCGAGGATGTACTTCGCTGCGTCGTGGTTCAGCTTGATCTTGATCTGCTTCGCCACCAGGTTCTTGTTGATCTGCTCGGTCAGCAGGTCCATGATCTTCAACAGATCCTCGTCCGTCAGCGACGTGAACAGGATCATCTCGTCCAGCCGGTTCAGGAATTCCGGATTGAAGGCCTTCTTCACTTCCGCCATCACCTGGTCCTCAACCTTTGGCGGCACCCCGACTTCAGTCGGCGCCGAGAAGCCCATCGGGCTGCGTTTTTCCAGGAAGCGCGCGCCCAGATTCGAGGTCATGATGATGATCGTGTTCTTGAAATCCACCGTGTTGCCGAGCCCATCCGTCAACTGGCCGTCTTCAAACACCTGGAGCAGAATGTTGTAAATATCCGGATGCGCCTTCTCGATTTCATCCAGCAGGATCACCGAGTAAGGTGCCCGCTTGACCCGCTCCGTCAACTGGCCGCCTTCTTCGTATCCCACGTAGCCCGGAGGCGAGCCGATCAGCTTCGATACCGAATGCTTCTCCATGAACTCCGACATGTCGAAGCGGATCAGCGACTTCTCGCTGCCGAACAAAAATTCCGCCAGCGCCCGAGCCACTTCCGTCTTGCCGACGCCCGTCGGTCCCAGGAACAGGAACGAACCGGCCGGACGCTTGGGGGATTTCAATCCCGCGCGAGACCGCCGAATCGCCCGCGCCAACGCTGATATGGCCTTCTCCTGGCTGATCACGCGATGATGCAGCTCATCTTCGATTCGCAGCAGCTTGGCGACTTCTTCTTCGCGAATCGCGGTCATCGGCACGCCGGTCCAGCGAGCCACCACGTCCTCGATATCGTCCTTGGTCACCACCCCGGTCGAGGTGTCGTCCAGGTTGTACTTCTCGCGCAGCTGGCGAAGATTCTCGCGCTCTTTGCGCTCTTCATCGGAATAGAAGCGCGCTTTTTCGAACTCGTGATTGGCAATCGCATTTTCCATGCGATGCACGATGAACTTGATCCGCTTCTGGATATCCGCGACTTCGCCAGGCAGCGTAGTCTGCCGCAGCTTCACCCGCGCGCCGGCTTCGTCGATCAGATCGATCGCCTTGTCCGGCAGGAAACGATCCGGAATAAACCGCGTCGAAGTGTAGACGGCGTTCTCGATCGCCTCGTCGGTATACGCCACCGCGTGGAACTTCTCATAGCGTTCCTTGATGCCGAACAAAATTCGAATCGCGTCCTGCTCATTCGGCGGCGGAACCTTCACCGCCTGGAAGCGCCGCTCGAGCGACCGGTCTTTCTCAATCGACTTGCGATATTCGGCCGGCGTCGTCGCGCCGATGCACTGGATTTCGCCGCGCGACAGCGCCGGCTTCAGAATATTGGCGGCGTCCAGCGAGCCTTCGGCCGATCCCGCGCCCACCAGCGTATGCAGCTCGTCGATAAAGATGATGGCGTTCTGATTCTCCATCAGCTCTTTCATGATGGTCTTCAGCCGCTCTTCGAACTGCCCGCGATACTTGGTGCCCGCGACGATCAGCGACAGATCCAGCGCCAGAATCCGCTTATCGGCCAGGAACGACGGCACGTCGCCGTCCGCGATGCGCTGGGCCAGACCTTCGACGATCGCGGTCTTTGCCCACGCCCGGCTCGCCGATCAGCACCGGGTTGTTCTTGGTGCGGCGGCACAGGATCTGCACCACCCGCTCCAGTTCGTAATCGCGGCCGATCAGCGGGTCGAGCAAGCCGTCCATCGCGGCCTGCGTCAAATCGCGGCTGAACTCGCTCAGTAGAGAACTCTCTTTGGGACGATTGGATGACATTTTTTCAGAACTCGACCGTGAATCTCCTCGCGAACCTGCGAAAGCCGCAGGCCGCGCTCATGCAGAATATCGGCGGCGAAGCATTTTTCCTCGCGCAACAGGCCTAGAAGAAGATGCTCGGTTCCGATGTGCTTGTGATTCAGCCGCTCGGCCTCCTCCGCGCCATAAGCGAGCACGCGCTTGCACTCGTGGCTCAGACGGCAGGTCGACGGAGGTCGAAACTTTCTCCCGCAATGTGGTGTGCGCTTCGATCTGCTTACGAATCGATTCCACTGACGCGCTGGAGCGCAGGAATCGGTTCGCCAGAGCCTTATCCTCCCGCAGCAGACCCAGCAGCAGGTGTTCGGTTTCGATGCAAGGACTGCCAAACTGGCTGGCCTCGTACCGGGCGAAAAAGATCACCCGGCGGGCCTTTTCGGTATAACGTTCAAACATAATTCTTGCCCTGGACTCTCTAGAAAGATCGGTCGAATCCCGCCGTCGACGAGTAGTGCCCGTGTTCCATCTCAAGATCCTGTCGGCACGACGCGCGAAATGCAAATTGTGGGTCACGTGAATCGAGGTTAGCTGCCGCGAGCGATGCAGATCCTCGAGCAGACCCATGATCATTTCGCCCGTCCGGAAATCCAGGTTCCCGGTTGGCTCGTCGGCCAAAAGGACACTGGGATCGCCCACCAGTGCGCGGGCCAGCACGACGCGCTGCTGTTCGCCACCCGACAACTCCCCCGCGCGATGCGTTGCGCGGTTTTGTAATCCCACTTCTTCTAACCTCGCCATCGATACGGGTTCCGCTTCGTCCCGGCCTTCACCGCGTATCAGCAGCGGCATCATCACGTTCTCGAGCGCCGTAAATTCGGCGAGCAAAGAGTGAATCTGCCAGACAAAACCCAACTCCCGGTTGCGGAACTCCGCCAGTTCATTCGCCGGAAGCCGGCATATGTCATTCTGCCCGAAGTATATCGCACCCTTCGACGGCCTGTCCAGACCTCCCAGTAAATGGAGCAATGTGCTCTTGCCCGCGCCGGATTCCCCTACCAGCGCCAGCCGCTCCCCTGCCGCGACCTCGAGATTCAAATGGTCGAAAATGACCAGGTCGGTATCCCCGGAGCGATACCGCTTCTCCAGCTTTTCCGCGCGAATCAAAGCATCTGGCAGTTCGAGGGGCTCCTGTCCCGATTCTATCCGAACCTATACCCGCCTAGCCTAGCCGAAAAGGCGGTTCAATTATTAAATAAATGTCATTATATTTGGCGCCCACCTTAGGACCATCCCTAAGGAATGGGAACACCTCCGCGTAGCGGCGCATCAATTGCACAGAGTGTACTCGACCGTGCGACCAGATCAACTGGCGCGTCCTAGGCCGCCCGGCCGCTCAAGAGATGTTTTCCGAGGCTTCACCATTGAGAGGAAAAGAAATGACTGGACAAAATTTGCGTGGGATCGGTTTGTCGACGTTTGCCTTATGCCTGCTGGCACTGGGTTCTTCAGACACAGCGTGGGCGCAAACCGTCACATTGACCCAGAACGGTTCGCCGATTACTCAGCCGCTGACATTCAACGTACCGCTGGGATCGGTTAGTACGGCTCAAACCATCCACGTAACTACGCCGCCCAATAACGGCAACACGGTAACCGTGCAGATTCCCCAAGCCTATTCGTGGATCCAGGTGACCCCAGGCGTCATCAGCAATACCCCTGGCGATTTGACGGTCAGCGTAAACGCCACCAGCCTCACCACCGGCTCGCACACGGGAAATTTCTCGGTAATGATTGTAGGCAACCCGAACAGCGCCGCTACGGTTACCGTCACCGCGAACGTCAACGGCGGGTCGGTTCTCTCGGCTACTCCGTCGTCCTTGAGCTTCGCGGGACAGGCCAGCGCAGGCTGGGGACTCCCCAAGGCTGCGCGGTTCAAAACTCCACCACCACCTGCCAGGTCACCATTCAGGACAGCGGTCCTCAGCTCAACTACAACATCATCCCGACCACCACCGATGGGAATCAATGGCTGGTCGTCGACGCCTTCAGCGGCACTACCAGCGGATCCCCGTTTGATGTTGGCGTGAATCCCTCCATGGTTCCCGGCCCCGGTACTTATTACGGACAGGTACTGGTGCAGAGCACCTCCACTTCCCCGAATGATCAAGTGGCGATCAGCGTGACCATGGTGGTCAGCGCGAATGCCACCCTCTCCGTCTCGCCCAAACAGGCCAATTTTTATTACACCACCGGAACCGCCACGCCCGCGCCTCAGCAGATCACCGTAAGCTCCAACGGCGGCCTGGTGAACTTCACAGTCTCCCAAAGTCCCAATTCAACCTGGCTGCAGGTGACGCCGATCAGCTCCGCCGCCAACACCAACGCCCCCGCGACGCTTCAACTCAGCGTGACCCCGACGTCGCCCATCACGCTGACGCCTAATACCTACAGCGCCACCGTCACCATTAATCCGAATAACGGCACCACCCCGCCGCAGGTCACCGTCACCCTGGTCGTAAGCAATAATCCGTTTCTTACGGTCTCGACGGCTCCCGGAAACCAGTTATCCTTCAGCGCGCCCTTCGGCGGATCCGTCCCAGCCGTTCAAACCGTCACGGTCGGCAGTTCCGGAGCCATACCGCTCAACTTTACTGCGACCGCCACTTCCGATAAGGGCTGGCTCACCGTCCTGCCCACCGGCGGGAATACCTCCACCACCGGTACCCTCCAGGTCGGCGTCATTGGCAGCGTTCTAAACACGCTAGGCGTCGGGACCTACAGCGGCACCATCACCATTGCACCAACCAATGGCGATTTATACACCATTCCGATCGCCGTAACCCTCACCGTAGGCGCGACTTCGACCATTGCGACCGCTCCCCAGTCCCTGGTTTTCAGTTATGAGACCAGCCAAACCGCTCCCCAGGCCCAGACCGTCCAGTTGCAGACCAGCGGTCCACCCGTCGGCTTCACCCTCGCCACCGCGGTAGGCAACACCGCCACTTGCGGCCCCGGGAACTGGCTCTCGGCCGTCGCCCAAACCAATCCCCTGACCACCCCGAATACTCTCGTCGTCAGCGTGAATACCACCGGGATGACCGCGGGAATCTGCAGCGGGACCGTCAAAGTCCTCTATTCGAGTATCCAAGGCAACGCCGAGCAGGATATTCCGGTGACGCTGTTTGTCAGCGCCGCTCCCTTGCTGAATATCAGCCTGCCCACAGGGTTCGGAATCGAGTCCTCGATTCTAGGCAGTCAGGCCACCATCACCCGTCAGATTTCGCTGACCAGCACCGATGGGACCACTCCCATCCAGTATCAAATCTCGGCTCAGAGCTCGCCCTGCGCGTGGCTGTTCGCCGCGCCATCCACGGGAGGAAGCACCGGGACCACTCCGTCGCCCGCGCAGGTACAAATCAATCCCACCTGCCTCACCACACCGGGTCCCTATCAGGGAAGCGTGACCATCACCTCGGCCAGCGGATTACCGCAGCCGGTTACCTTCAACATCACGTTGAACCTCAGCTCTACCGCCCAGATCGCGGTAACTCCGCAATCTCTGACCTTCAATCAGCCTCAGGGTGGCCCCGTGCCGGCGTCCAAGAACCTGACCTTCACGGTCTCCGGAGGCAACGCGAACTTCATCGCCACTGCCACCACCAGCTTTGGTGGAACCTGGCTTTCCGTGACCCCGGCATCAGGCAATACCAGCCTGGGTACGATTCAAGTCAACGCGGGCAGCACCACCCTCCCGGCCAACACCTACAACGGGCAGATTACGCTCACCTTCCAGAATGCCGCCACCCCCAGCGCGACCATTCCGGTCCAACTGATCATCGGTCCGCCCCAAACCCTCACCGTGAGCCCGCTGACTCTTCCCTTCGGCTACGTCCTCACATCACCCGCTCCAGCTTCCCAGGGAGTCACCCTGACCAGCACCGGCGGACCCGTCGCCTTCACCGTAGGCACCACCAGCAGCGGCGGATGGCTCAGCGCCGACACTTCCACGGGGACCACCGGCTCGTCCGGCTCGAAGGTCGTCAACGTTTCGGTCGACCCGACCAAGTTCCCTGCCGGTACCGCCGCCGGACAGCAGTTGCAGGGATCGCTCACGATTAGCGCTCCCGGGGTGCTGGCGAATCCGGTTACGGTGAACGTCACCGTGACCGTCAGCGCCGTGCCGCCTCCCATGCCGTCCACCATCGCGAATAGCGCCATCTCCAACGGCTTCGGCTCCGTAGCCCCCGGCGAGCTGATCGCGATCAAAGGCGCGAACCTCGGCCCGACATCGCCCGCGAGCGGCACCGTTTTCACCATCAACGCCCAGGGCGGAGTCAATTCCACCCTCGCCGGAGTTCAGGTCACCTTCGATGGAATCCCCGGCACTCCCACTTACGTTTCGGCAACGCAAATTAACGTGATCGTTCCGTGGGAAATCGCCGGCAGGACCAGCACCAGCATGGTGGTCTCTTTCAACAACACGCCTTCGGCCGCGGTACCGCTTCAAGTTGCCAGCGTCGCGCCTGGAATCTACACCCAGAACGCGACCGGCGGTGGACAAGCCGCTGCCGTGAACCTCAGCCCCACCGCCGCCAGCGTTTATAACGGACCTGCCGGCGGGAATTATGCCGGCACCGGTCCTCCGACGGCGCCCGCGCCTCAGGGAACCTACGTCGCACTGTTCCTGACCGGCGGCGGCCTGACCAATCCCGGCAGCGTCGACGGCTCCGTCAACCCGTCCGCCACGCTCCTGCCGCTTAAGAACTGGACCCCCGGATCGAGCGTCGTAACCGCGACCATCGGAGGCCAGCCCGCCGTCGTGCAATTTGCCGGCGCTGCGCCCACGCTGATCACCGGCGTGGTCCAGATCAACTTGCAGGTCCCGGTCGGCGTGACCGGAAGCGCCCTGCCGGTCGTCATCTTTATCGATGGCGTCGAAACCCAGACCAACGCGACCATCGCGGTCCAGTAGCCAATGAACGGGCGGGGTTCCGAAGAACCTCGCCCTTATTTCACGACGATATTCACCAGCTTGTCGGGCACCACGATCACCTTCATCACCTGCTTGCCCGCGATAAACCCCTGAATCTTAGGCTCCGCCAGCGCCAGCTTCTCCAGTTCCTCTTTCGACGTTCCGAAAGCCACCGCCAACCGTCCCCGGACCTTCCCATTCACCTGCAACACCACGTCCGCGGCATCTTCTTTCGCCAGTTCCTCATCGTACGCCGGCCAAGTCTGCCGGAACACCGGACCCGTGCGGCCCAACTGCTCCCACAATCTCCTCCGCCATGTACGGAGCGAACGGCCCCAGCATCAGGACCAGCGACGGCAGGATCGATCCAGCGCCGCCCGCGATAGCTTTTCTTCCTCCTCATACAGCGCGTTGAACAGCTCCATCAGCGCCGCGATCGAGGTATTGAAGTGCCAGCGATTGCTCGAAATCCTCGGTCACCTTGCGAATCGTCTGATGCAGTTTTCGCAACGCCCGCCGGTCCGCCGCCGGATCGCCTGGCCGGCGCCCGATCGATGTTACGAGTAACGAAGCGGACACTCGGTCGAGGAACCGGTCGCTGCCCTCCGCGCCCGCCTCGGTCCACGGCATGTCCTTTTCAGGAGGCGCGGCGAACAGCACGAACAACGGCGGTGTCGGCGCCGTACTTCTCGACCATCTCCTCGGGATCGACCATGTTTCCCTTCGACTTCGACATCGTCGTGCCATCCGCGAGCACCATGCCTTGAGTGAACAGATTCGCGCGCCGGCTCGTCGTTCTTCGACCAGCCCGAGGTCGCGCATCACTTTGGTGAAGAAACGCGAATAAATCAGGTGCAGGATGGCATGCGTGACCCCGCCGATGTACTGATCGATTGGAAACCACTTCGCGATCGCGCCGGGTCGAAAGGCGCGGTCGATGTTGTGCGGATCGCAGTAGCGATAGAAATACCAGGATGAATCGACGAACGTATCCATGGTGTCGCTTTCACGTCGCGCATCTCCTCCGCACTTCGGACACTTCACGTTCATGAACGACGGCACATCTTCCAGCGGCGAATGCCCCTTGCCCGTGATCTTCACATCCATCGGCAGCACCACCGGCAGATCCTTCTCCGGCACCGGAACCACGCCGCACTTCGGGCAATGGATCACCGGAATCGGCGTGCCCCAGTAGCGCTGCCGCGAAATTCCCCAGTCCTTGAGCGATAGGTGATCGACGGCTTTGCCGAACCTTCGCGCTCCGCCGCGCTGTTCATCACCCGCCGCGCTTCCTCGCTGGCAGGCCCGAATATTCGCCCGGAATTCTCGACAATGCCGTAACCCGTCGAACGGCGCCGTCATGGCAGTTCGTCCAGCTCACCGTCCACCGGACGAATCACCGGCACGATCGGCAGCCCATACGTTGTGCAGAATTCGAAATCCCGTTCATCGTGCGCCGGCACCGCCATGATCGCGCCTGTGCCGTAATCCATCAGCACAAAATTGCCGATCCACACCGGGAACCGTTCCCGCTATAAGGATTAATCGCGTACCGCCCGGTGACGCCCCCTTCCTTCACGACGTCTCCCGGACCCTTCTGCGCCCGCGCATCGATCATCTGCTTCGCTCGAGCCCGCCCGGCCTCATCCAGCAGCCTATCCGCCAGCGGATGCTCCGGCGCCAGGATCATGCAAGTCGCCCCGTAAATCGTGTCCACCCGCGTCGTGAACACGCGAATCCCTTCACCCGAGCCTTCCAGCTCAAATTCGATCTCCGATCCTTCCGACCGCCCGATCCAGTTCCGCTGCATCGACAGCACGCGCTCCGGCCACCCGCCTTCCAGCTTGTTGTCGATATCGCGCAGCAGCTCCTCGGCATACGCCGTGATCTTCCAGAACCATTGTTCGAGCGCCCGCTGCTCCACCGGAGTCGTTTCATGACGCCAGCAGCACCCGTCCACCACCTGCTCATTCGCCAGCACCGTCCCGCACTCCGGGCACCAGTTCAACAGCGCCTTCTTGCGATATGCCAGCCCGCGCTCCATCATCTTCAGGAAGAACCACTGGTTCCAGCGGTAATATTCCGGCTCGCACGTAGTCACTTCGGTGCGCCAGTCATACGCGAACCCCATGCGGTTCATCTGCCGCTTCATTTCCACGATGCGCGACAGCGTCCACTCCCGCGGAGGCACCCCGCTCTTGATCGCCGCATTTTCAGCCGGCAGACCGAACGCATCCCACCCCATCGGATGCTTCACGTTGTACCCGCGCATCCACATGTAGCGAGCCAGCGCATCGCCGATCGCATAGTTGCGCACGTGCCCCATGTGCAGCCGTCCGCTGGGATACGGAAGCATCTCGACCACGTAATATTTAGGCGCGGCAGAGTCCGGATCGGCGCGATAAAGCTCGGCGTTTTTCCAGCGCTCCTGCCACTTCAGCTCGGTTTGGATGTGGTCGTAGACAGTTTCGGGCATAGACTTTTCAGTGTGTCGAGATTCCTTCGGTCATCGCCGTCTTTATCCACCGGCGTCTCAAGGATAAAAGCTTTAGAGCGGAGCCCCGGATGGGCCAGGATGCGGCGAAAGCCTTCTAATCCAATATAACCTTCGCCGATGTTCGCATGCCGGTCGATATGCGACCCCAGCATCCCCTTCGAATCGTTGGCGTGAATCACGCGCACATGATCCAGCCCTAGAATCCTCTCCGCCTCCGCCACCGTTTTCTTCAGTCCGTCCGCATTCGCCACATCGAATCCCGACGCCAGCAAGTGACACGTATCCAGGCAAAACCCGACCGGCAGATCCGTCATATTGCCCGCATATTCCCGCATCACGTGCAGCTCTTCCAGCCTCCCGCCCAACTGCGCCCCCGCCCCCACCGTATTCTCGATCAGCAGCATCAGCTTCCCGAATTTCAACCCGTTCGCCGCCGCCGCCACACCTTCCAGAAAATGTAAAATCCCCTGCTCGATGGTTTGTCCTTTGTAATTCCCCGGATGCGCCACCAGGTATTCCGCGCCCATCGCGACCGCCCGCTCCAGCTCCCCTCGGAACGCCGCAATCGACTGCGCGCGAATCCCCTCATGCACCGACGCCAGGTTGATCAAGTAATTATCGTGAATCACCAGCGGCGAAAGGTCATGCTTATCCCGAGCATTCTGCAGCAGCCGTATCGCGGGCAGACTCGGCACCGAAGCCTTCCATTGCCGCGGGCTCGACGAGAAAATCTGAAAAGTATTCGCCCCCAGCTCCGCCGCCTTCAAAGCCGACCGTTCCAGCGCCCCCGCAATCGATGTATGAATCCCGATCCGCATGCTTCACGAATAAAAATTTCGATCCCACGCATGCCGCTTCAACTTCGCCAGCATCTCCGCCGGCAACACCCCCGCGTCCGATGCCGCGCAATTCAATTCGACATTGCGAACCGTCCGCATCCCCGGAATCACCGTCGATACCGCCGGATTCGACAAACAAAACCGCAGCGCGATCTGCGCTAGGTCATCTCCAACGTCCTGTTTCAGCGCCTCGACGTGCTCGACGACCTGCTTCTTTCGATCCCCGCGAAAATACCAATTCCGAAAATCATCCTTCGGAAACTCCGTATTCTCGTCGATCTTCCCCGTCAGTGACCCCTCATCCAGCGGCACCCGAGCCAGCACCCCCACCTTCATGCTTCTCACCAGCGGAAACAATTCCTTTTCCGCCGACTGATCGAAAATGTTGTAGATCACCTGCACCGTATCCACCAACCCGGTCCGCACCAGCTCCAGCGCCGATTCCGGTTGATGATCGTTGATCGACACTCCGACATTCTTCACCTTCCCCGATTTCTTCAAATCCTCAAACGCCCGCCGCCAGTCGTCATCCTGAATCCATTCCGGATTCCAGACATGCAGTTGCTGCAAATCGATCGCATCGCGCTTTAGATTGCGCAAACTCTCCTCCGTCGACTGAATAATGTAATCGTACGGAAAAACCTCTTTGATCCCGATTCCCTCGCGCCGGCCACAGCCTGTTCTTCGGCGGAACTTTGGTCGCGATATGCACGCCATCCGTCGCGATCCGCCCGACGATCCTTTCGCTATGCCCGTCGCCGTACGCGAGCGCCGTGTCGATAAAATTCAACCCCAGCTCCATCGCGCGCCGCAGCGCCCGCTCGGATTCATCGTCCGACCCGCCCAGCCACTGCTTCCCGCCGATCCCCCACGCCCCATATCCGATCTCGCTAATCTCGATTCCAGTGCGGCCCAATATTCGATAGCGCATTCTTTCATAATAGAAGCAGATGTTCCGGCGCATCTCCACTTTTCTCCTGCTAACTTTAGCCGCCTACGGCGCCACCATCCGCCTCTATCTCAAGGACGGCACCTTTCAACCTGCTCGCGAATATCAAGTCCTCCAGGATCGCGTGAAATATTTCAGCACGGAGCGCGAAGAATGGGAGGAAATCCCACTGGACCTGGTCGATCTCGCCCGCACCCAGAAGGAAGTCGCCGAGCACGAAACTACTCTGAAAGCCGAGGAGAAAGATCAAGCGGCCGAGGACGCCGCCGAACTCGCCGAGGTCAAGGAAGTCCAGCGAATCCCCACCGATCCCGGCGTCTATTACATCAACGGCGATAATCTCGACCCCATCAAAGTGGCCGATTCGAAGATCATCAACAACAAGCGTCAGAGCGTCCTCAAAGCCATCTCGCCGGTTCCCCTGGTCCCCGGCAAACAGACCCTGGAGCTCGCCGGCGATACCTCAGCCACCCGCATCTCCGAAAAGCGGCCCGAGTTCTATTTCCGTCTCTCAGCCGAGGAACGCTTCGGCCTCATCAAGCTCTCCCCCGCCAAGAAAGGCGGCCGCATCGTGGAACATCTCGAAATCATCCCCGTCAGCAAAGACGTGATGGAGCAGCACGAAGACCTCCCGACCTTCAAGAAACAAGTCGGCGATCTCCTCTTCAAAATCTGGCCCGAAAACGACCTAGCCCCCGGCGAATACGCCCTGGTTCAATACACCGACGGAAAAGTGAACATGCAGATCTGGGACTTCTCCGTCCATTAATTGGAGCAGGCAAATCTCTAAACCCCCGCCACCTTGTGAAAAAAGGCTAAAGACTCCTCCGCGCACCGGTCCCACCTATATAAACGAGCCCGTTCCCGCCCCCGCGCCGCCAACTCCCCCCGCAGCGATTCCGATTCCAGCAGCCGCGTCAACCCGTCCCTGATCTCAGACGCGCTCTTCGGATCCGCCAGCAGCGCCGCATCGCCCACCACTTCCGGCAGGCACGAATTGTTCGAGGTCAACACCGGCACGCCCGCCGCCATCGCCTGCGCCGGTGGAAATCCGAAGCCCTCATACAGCGACGGATACACGAACACCGCCGCGCCCGCGATCAACCCCGGCAATTCCGCCTCCGGAACATAACCCAGATAAATAGTCTCCGCCGAAACCCGCGCCAGCGTCTTCGTCGACGCCCACCCCGACGGACCCGCCACCACCAGGTCGAACCGGCCGCGCAGTTCCTCCTTCAGCCCCTTCCATGCGTCGAGCAAAGTATCCAGATTCTTCCGCGGCTCAATCGTCCCGACATACAGCGCGTAGGGCCGGTCCCGGCGCGCCGGCTTAGCATCGAAATATTCATCTGTAATCCCCGGATAAATAGTTTCAATCCGATCCGGATTCACGCCCAGAAGCCGGATCGCATCCTGCCGCGTATTTTCAGAAATCGCGATCAACCCACCGGCTTGGCGCACGATGTTCGATTGGAAGCTCGCCTCCGCTCGAACATTCCCTTCGGTATGAAACTGCGGCATCAGCCGGCAAGTCAGATCGTAAATCGTTGCCGTCAGCTTCACCCGGCGCGGCGCGTTTCTAACCTGATTAGAGGCGTGAAAGACGTCGCAATCCTGCAACACCCAGTTGATCGCCGGATTCCCAGGCAGATTCACGAAATACAGCAGCCCCAGCCTCGGGAGTGTTTGAAGACCCGTCAGCGTCGACGATTCATGGTCTAACCGCCCCAGCACGCCCAGGTAAGGAAACGCGCTCACCTGATCGCCGTTCGATCGCAGCCTCAGGTGCCGCACCCAGTGGTACGTATAGTTCTTTACGCCGGCGCTCCGAAGAAGAGCGGATGTGGCATCAATCGTGACGCGCATGCAATCAACTTCGAGTGGAAATGAACTCCGGCATTTCCGGAGCCGCCTGCGACGGCGGTTGGACCTTCCAATGCCTCATCCAAAGAAACAGCACCAGAAGCCCCCATAAATGATACCCGAGGTTAGCCCGCCTTTCGAAATGCGCCCGCTTCACCTCCGCCACCACGGGCCACGAAAAGATCCCGCTCTCCCGGACGTTCGCTTCCGTCAACGTTTCTTCCACCAGCGGACGCAGCACCGTCCGCATCCAATGATGGGCCGGGATATCGAACCCTTCTTTCTTCCGATGAATCACAGCCTTCGGAAGCCGCGTCTTCATCACCTCGCGCAGGATAAACTTCAGCTTCCCGCCCCGAATCTTCATATCCTCCGGCAATCTTGCCGCGAACTCCACCAGCCGGTGATCCAGAAACGGCGGACGAACCTCCAGCGAATGCGCCATACTCATCCGATCGCACTTATACAGAATGTCGTCGGGCAGATAGTATTGCTGATCCATCTGGATAAACCGGTTCAAGTATCCCGAACCCGCCGGCAACCGCAATCGAGGCCCCTCCGCGATCGAACACAGCCGCCGTTTCTCCCCCGCCGCGAACGTCCCGTTCCAAAACAAATGCGCATCCGCCGGATCCAGTAAAGATCCTTCCAGCATCCGGACAATCTTATAGTCGAGCCCGATCTTCTCATCCGACACCGGCAGCATCCGAGCCATCCCCGCCGCCGCGCTACGCAAAAAACGCGGCGCCACCCGAAGCATGCGCGCATACCGATCCGCCAGGTAAGTCGAATACCCTCCGAACAACTCGTCCGCGCCATCCCCCGAAAGCGCCACTGTCACTTCGCTGCGGCACATCTTCGACAGAAACCATACCGGCACCGCCCCCGCATCGGCGCTAGGCTCATCCGAATAAAACGCGAACTGCTCGATCGCGTCCCGCAGATCCGTCTCCGGATTCAGATCGAACTCGTGATGATCCGTCTGATACCGCTCGGCTACTTCGCGAAAATACACGCTCTCATCGAAGCTGCGCCCGCGAAACGACACCGAAAACGTTTTCAGTCGCGCCCCGGCCCGCTCCGCCGCATAATGCAGAATCGTAGTCGAATCCAGGCCGCCGCTCGACCACACCCCCAACGGCACATCCGAAATCAAGTGCTCGTCTACCGATGCCCGCAGCAGCCCATCCAACTCGCTCTTCGCCGATTCCAGATCCAGCCGCGCATCCGGCCGGAAATCCAGGCTCCAGTAAGCCTCGTCCCGAACCGTCCCATCGCGCCATTCGAGCCAGTGCCCCGCCTGCACCTTCTCGATTCCATCGATCAACGTATACGGTCCCGGCACATAATTCAACGACAGATACCCGCCCAGCCCCGCCGCGCTCATCCGCCTCTCGATCTCCGGATGCAGCAGGATCGCCTTCAGTTCCGACCCAAAGTACAAGTCCCCGCCGCGCCGCAAATAATACAGCGGCTTGATCCCCATCCGGTCCCGAACCAGCACCAGTCGCCTCTGCGATTCCGTCCACAACCCCGCCGCGAACATCCCGCGCAAATGCGAGAAAGCATCCGTATCCCATTCGAGAAAGGCCCGCAATACGACTTCGGTATCGCAGCGTGTTCGAAACCCATGCCCCAGGTTCTCCAGCTCCCGCCGAACCTCCGCATGATTGTAGATTTCGCCGTTGAAGACCAGGACTGTATCGCCGTCGTCGCTCAGCATCGGCTGGCTGCCGTGCTCCAGGTCGATAATCTTCAGCCGCACCGCGCCCAGCGAAACGCAGTTCGATTCCCACACACCCTGCTGATCGGGACCCCTGTGCGTCAAGCTCCGCGTGATCTGCTCGATCCGCCCCCGCTCAGGCTTGGACTTGGAGTGTGTAAACCCGGCTATCCCGCACACGTCACGATTCCAGTTGTTCCGGGAAAACCGCGTAGCCTTTCGGCGGCGGGAACAGCGCTTCCAGCGCCAGCAGCCGCTTCCGCAAGTACCGGCTCGGCAACTGCCGAGGACCCGTATCCACGTCGATATCGCAGCAAATCCCGTGCAGGTACAGTGTCAGCGTGTCGATGAAACTCTGCCGCGCGTATTCGCGAAACGCCTTGCCGCTGCGGGCTACGTGCCCGTGGCTCCCCTTGCTTCGGCTCAGCGCCTGCTTCAACCGCCAGCTAGGCTCGTCTACTTCGCCGTGCGCGTCCGCATTCATTTCCTCGCGCAACACCCGCCCATAAGCCGATTCCATCTCTTCCGTCTGATGATCCCCCATCAGCGTCGCCAGCAGATGATAGAACCGGTAATGATACTCCGCTACTTCCTGATCCTTCAGCGCAAACACCAGCACGGTCTCTTCGCCCAGCCGAAGCTGCGTCGACGTCGCCGTCCGCCCGTCAGGCGGCTTTTCGATCGAGATGAAGTCCCCGGCTGCCCGCGCCTTGCTCCCCTCGCGCCCGCTCCCCCGCTTCAGGTAGGGAACCAGCAAAATGGAAATCTTCGGCAGCCCCGCCGCGATCGCCGGAGGTAGAGACGCCACCGGCTCTTCCAGATACTCCTTCAGATCCTCCTCCGACATCGGGACAGAAGCGCAGAAATACGAAAACGTATTGCTAAGCGGGATCATGTCGCCGCGAAATTGCTCCGCGAACTGGCGGACCGTCAGCTTGGAAAGGTCGAATTGGGCCGGCATCGATAGACTGCCCTCATTCTACCGCCGAATCCGCGTGCTTAGTCAGTCTTGCCGCGATGCCTTCATCGCCGGAGCCGCGCATGCCCCCTGCGCCACCGGTGCGGACGATGGAACAAATCGAGGCAAACTCAGTGGCGCAGCCGCGGTTCCGCGCACAGTTGGGGGGCGCGTTCGCGGCGGTGGCGATCGAGCCGGCCATGATCCGGGTCTTGCTTTGGGTGGCCATGGGCGGCGCGGCGATTTGCCCTGTGTTGCTGATCGCCGGCCTCGGCCGTCCGCAGCGCTTCCTCTATATGCTTCGGGTATTCAAATTGCGATCCCCGATGTCGATGGGCGCCTGGGCAACGTCTCGAATGCTTCGCCCCGATCGGTGTTCTGAAGGTTCGGGTGATCGTCATCCATCCGGGGCTGCCCCGGGCTGGCCTGTCAGATGTACGATATTGGAATTGGAGTCGTCAAATGGGAAGCGTACAAATCGAGCAGAAGATCTATGAGATGCCCCCGAAAGAGGGGATCAGCATCGCACATTTTCTCACCGTCACCGACGTCGAGCGGTCGGCTCGCTACTACGAAAAGGTCTTCGGCGCTCGCATTCTGAGCTTGGGTGACGGCAACGCGCCTGCATACCTTCAACTTGCGAACATCTGGATGATTCTGAACGTTGGAGGCGGCCCGACCCCGGATAAGCCGACGGTAACACTCAGCGTCCCCGACCCGAATCACATCAACAGCTTTATGAATTTCCGCGTTGCGGATATTCAAGCGTGCTATGAATTATGGAAAAGTCGAGGAGCGGAGTTCATCACGGAGCCGATCCCCAAATACGGCGAGACGCGCTGCTACATCCGCGATCCTGACGGATATATTATCGAGGTCGGACAGAGCACCGACCTCACCTACGGCTGACGCTCGACCGGAAAAAGCGTTCTCATAGTCCCAAGCGAGTTGGCCACTCGGAAACTGCCATGACTGATCTCGCGCGTCGCCGTTAGGCCGGTACAATAGTCGTTTGCGATACTTCCTGCGCCGCGGCAACCCCCCGTTCACGAAAGTCCTCCTGGTCGAAAGCGGCTCCCGCAGCCTCATCGAAAACTTGCTTCCCGGTCTCTACAAAGTCTACGGCGACCAGTTGGAAGTCGACCTGGTAACCTGCTATGCCGGTGTCCCCACTGGATTTAGAGGCGAAGTCTTCCGCGTCACAGACTACTCCGGCCGCGCCGGACGCAAGCGCCTCTACGCCGAGCTCAAGACCCGCAAATACCCCATCGCCGGCATCATCTGCTCCGGCGAGCCGATCATGACCAAGTGGAAATGGGCGCTAGCCCTGCAACTCCCCGTCAAAGTTTTCGTGCTCAATGAAAACGCCGATTATTTCTGGTTCGACGTAGGCCAGTGGCGTGTCATGAGCCACTTTGCCCTCTATCGAGCCGGCCTCACCGGCGCCGCCGCCGTCCCCACCATCGCGCGACTCGTCTTCTTTCCCGTGACGCTATCCTATTTGATGCTGTATGCCGCATTCGTCCATCTTCGGAGAAAATTAAGGACCCTATGAAAGCCGTCTACATCGAACAACCCGGCGACGCCGGCGCCCTCCGTTACGGAGATCAGCCCAAGCCCGCCGCCGCCCCCGGCCGAGCCATCGTGAAGGTGGTCGCCGCCGGCGTAAACTTCATCGATACCTATCACCGCAGCGGACTCTACAAACTCCCTCTACCCGCGATCTTAGGTTCGGAAGGCGCGGGTGTAGTCGAATCCGTAGCCTCCGATGTCACCACCGTAAAACCTGGCGATCGTGTAGCCTGGGGCACCGTCCGAGGGTCTTATGCTGAATACGCAGCCGTCCCCGCCTCGTCGCTGATCCTGCTCCCGGAAGCCGTCGACTTCAAGCAGGCCGCCGCCACCATGCTCCAAGGCATGACCGCGCATTATCTGACCCACTCGACCTTTCATTTGAAGGAAGGTCACACCATCCTGGCCCACGCCGCCGCCGGAGGCACCGGCCGCCTGCTGGTCCAAATGGCAAAAATCCTGGGAGCCCGCGTCATCGGCACCGCCGCTTCTCCCGAAAAAGCTCAAATCGCCCGCGACGCCGGAGCCGATGAAGTCATCCTCTACCGCGACCAGGATTTCGCCGAAGAAACCCGCCGCCTGACCAACGGCGCCGGAGTCGATGCGGTCTACGATTCCGTCGGCGCCGCGACCTTCCTGAAGAGCCTGGACTGCCTCCGCCCTAGGGGCATGATGGTGACTTTCGGAAACGCCAGCGGCCCTCCGCCGCCGATCGAACCGCTGATCCTCAGCCAGAAAGGCTCCCTGTTCCTGACCCGCCCGACGCTCGCGCAATACGTGGCGACCCGAGAGGACCTCGAATGGCGCGCCCGCGACCTATTCTCGTGGATCGCCGAAGGCAAACTAAAGCTCCGCATCGAGCATCTCTACAAACTAGAAGACGCCGCCCAAGCCCATCGTGACCTGGAAGGCCGCAACACCACCGGCAAACTCGTCCTGATAGTCGACTAAGTTTTCAAGAATTCCAGCACATCCGCGTTGATCTGATCCGCATGGGTCGTACACATCCCGTGCGGGAACCCGGGATAAACCTTCGACTTAGCGTTCTTCAACAGCTTGACCGAAATTAGACTCGATGCGCCGATGGGCACGATTTGATCGTCATCGCCGTGCAGCAGAAGCACCGGGATATCGATTTTCTTTAAGTCTTCGGTAAAGTCCGTTTGGGAAAATGCCTTGATGCAGTCGTATTCGCCCTTGATGCCTCCCTGCATGCCCTGATACCAGAAGTTATTGCGGACCCCCTCAGATACCTTCGCTCCAGGCCGGTTGTAGCCATAAAACGGTAGACTCAGATCCTTAAAAAATTGCGACCGGTCGCCCGCCGTCCCCGCCCGAATCTCGTCGAACACCGATATCGGCAGCCCGCCCGGATTCGCGTCCGTCTTAAGCATCAGCGGAGGCACTGCGCCGATCAGTCCCGCCTTCGAAACCCGTTTAGTCCCGTGGCGCGCCAGGTAGCGAGCTACCTCGCCGCCGCCGGTGGAATGCCCGAACAGCGCCGCATCCTTCAGATCGAGCTTTTCGAACAGCGCTGCCAGATCGTCCGAATAAGTGTCCATCTCATTGCCATCCCACGTTTGACCGGAACGCCCATGGCTTCGCCGGTCATGCGCAATCACCCGGTAACCGTTGAGCCCGAAGAAGAGCATCTGCGCATCCCAGGCATCCGCGTTCAGCGGCCATCCATGACTGAAAACGATGGGCTGTCCCGCTCCCCAATCCTTGTAATAAATGGTGGTGCCGTCCTTAACGCTAATCGAACTCATAGGCTTTTCTCCTTCATGGTTGCATTGTATCAACGGCTTTATTAGCTTGAATCGTCAGCGACTTGAAGGTTCATTCCAAGCTCGTTTCCAGGCGGCGAGCGTATCTTCTAGGCAAGGAGTTCACGCGCTCTTCCATCGGAGGGCGGGACCGGCCAGGAGCGGCATTCTAGATTCTGCTGCAAGGGCCTGCGTGCGATGGATGTCCGCCGTTACATTAAACGGTGCTGAGCTATGCAGGATAAAAATAGACCCACGCCGTTGCGGGCAAACAAACGGATCGAGGCGCCTTTAAATATGAACAATGTAAAAAAACGGGACTGACCACTCTGTCCCCAGGTAATCCGCAACCCGAGCCGCCAAACCCGGTGGCAGTGGACAGAGCGGTCTGTCCCGTTTTTTTAACCTAGACTTTGAACACATTTATCGACACACGATAAATGTGCCAGAGCGCTCTCTCGTTTTCCGGTTCGCAACACCACCGGCAAGTTAGTTTTGCTAGTGTGAACATAGCGTGCTTGCCGTATGCCGTTTCATCCATCCGGGCACAAGAAGACCGTCGATAAGAGTGCTAGATCTTCTATCGAGCTGAGGCTGATGATGTTCGCCGTTGGCGTAATCTCCGTTTTCGCCGGACTCGGCAAGTCGCCTGAGGAAAGGTTTCAATGGACAAACTATCTGGGCCAACCCGTATACGCGACCTCGTTCACCGCGTTAGGTGTGCTGCTCGTGTTTTGTGCGCTGATCCCCTCGTCGTGGGTGAAGCGAGCGGCGAAGCGGCGGCCGGCAAGAGCTCGATCCGCCGCTAAGTTTAAGTTTCAGGAATGGGGGATAAGAAAACGGGACAGCCTATCCCGTTTTCCGGGTCTTCGTTCGAGTGATATGCTTAGCCGTGAGCAAGAAGTCCCTCCGTCGCGCCTGTCACGGGCTAATCTTGTTACTGGCGATGTCCATTGTCGCCGTCGCTGGCCCCGTTCCGATGTGTCAGACCGCGGTCACGCTTCAAGACCTGATCGATTTTGGCGCCACGGGCTGCGACGTTCCGACTCTTGGCGTCTCTGGAGCTGTTGCGAATATCTCGTCGTGGTTCTTCACTGGACAATTCCTCGTGAGTGGAGACGTCGTTTCTCCATCCAGTTTCTCCGTGACCGTTGATCCGATTGACACGGTTCCCGCCGTCGGCGCCCCAGAACTCTTCGACGTCGTCCTGACCTCATCGATTCCGATACCTGTCGGAGACACGCTCCGGTTCTCCCTAGGTTATAGCCTCGACACCGAATACACCTACGGTCCGCTATTCGCGCTGGTAGGACTCCCCGGCCCCGGTGGCTTCTATCTTGGTAGCTCCGCGTCATACACTAGCGAGCTTTGTGTCGGCGGATCCTTCTCGGGCGCCGTGTGCTCTGGTACCGAGCACGATGAGTCTAGTAGCCCTCCTAGCGGCCCGGAAGGTGGCTCAGGTATTGCAACCGATAGCGGCGTTTACTTTACGAATTTCTATTCGGTTACAATGACCGCCGAAGTGAGCGCTGGGGACACGCTACAAGGTCTCGGACAGATTGGTATTTTTGCCCCCGGAACTGCGCCCGAACCTGCTTCGCTCGCGCTCGTTGCATTAGGATTTGCCGGAATAGTAGCTCGACGAGCGATCTTGGCTTTCAAGCTCCGCAACTAGTTACGGCTTAGTTTCCTTCGCCACCGTCACCACCGCCTGAGCCTCCGCCGACCGCCCTTCCCCCACTGGCCCCACCCGCTCCGCGGTCTTAAACTTCACCGATACGCGATCCACTTCCAGCCCCAGCGTCCGTGCGAGCGATTCGCGGATCGACTGGCGATAGTCTTTCAACTTCGGACGTTCCAGAATCACAGTGGTATCCACGTTGACGATCCGATACCCAGATCCCGCACCAGCTTCGCGGCATGGGCCAGAAATTGTGCGCTGTCGGCGCCTTTCCACTGTGGATCCGTATCCGGGAAATGCATCCCGATATCGCCTAGCGCCGCCGCTCCCAGTAAAGCGTCCGTAATCGCGTGGGAAAGAATGTCGGCGTCCGAATGGCCCTCCAGACCCACTTCCGATGGCACCGTCACGCCACCCAGTATCAACGGACGGCCCGCCAATAGACGATGCACGTCCCAGCCTAGACCCGTCCGGATCACGTCACGCAGTCGCCGGCAACTCTTCGGCGAGGAACAGGCGCGCCAATTCCATATCCGTTGGCTTGGTGATTTTGATGTTTCGATCGGTCCCTTGCACCACGCAAACTTCCACCTGTTCCAGGCGCTCCACCAGGCTGGATTCGTCCGTGCCGATGAATCCGTCCTGGCGCGCCGTTTCGAAGGCGCGCTTCAACAGATCGAACCGGAACACCTGGGGAGTCTGCGCCAGCACCAGATGCTCGCGCGGAAGCGTGGCGCGAATCTTGTTCTTGTGGACGCGCTTCACCGTGTCGACCGGGACGATCCCGACAATGGCCGCGCCGTTTTGCGCGGCTTCGACGATCACTTTTTCGATCAAATCCGAATCGATGAACGGACGCACGGCGTCGTGGACCGCTACCAGGTCGGTATCGGCGCCGAATCGTCGCCAAGGCGTTCTCCACCGATTGCTGGCGGCTGCTCGCCGCCTTCGACGAACCGCACCGGCTTCGAGGGATGCTCCTGATGAACCAGGCCGCGAGCCCAATCCAAATCCTCCGGACGTAATCGCCACCACGATTTCGGTCATCAACGGGCACGCGCAGGAATTTGCGGATCGTATGGATCAGGATCGGCGCGCCTTCGAGCAACATGAACTGCTTGCGGCTGGTGCCGGCCTTTTCCCGGCCCATGCGCGTTCCGAGACCTGCGGCCGGCAATATGACGGAAACTTTCATGACGGCGAACTATGATTGTAACTGCAGGACTCGCGCCGATGTTACTGCTGCCGAGCGCCGCTCCGCCGGAGCCGCGGCATGCTCGCGTCCCCGGCCGCTCGGCGCTCTTTTTCGTAGACAGTATGCGTGCGCTCGTCGAAACGTCCGAAAATCATCTTGCCGGCCGTGGTCTGCAGGACGCTGGTCACCGCGATGTCGATGGTCTTCGAAATCATCTTGCGCGCGTTGTCCACCACCACCATGGTGCCGTCGTCCAGATACGCGACGCCCTGGTTGTATTCTTTCCCTTCCTTCAGGATGAACACCCGCATCGTCTCGCCGGGCAGCACCACCGGCTTCAAGGCGTTCGCCAGGTCGTTGATGTTCAGCACTTCCACGCCGTGGAGCTGCGCAACCTTATTAAGGTTGAAATCGTTGGTGACGATCTTGCAGTCGTAAACCTTGGCCAGCTCGATCAGCTTCATGTCCACTTCGCGAACGTTGGGGAAATCGTCCTCGAAAATCTGAATATTCAGTTGCGGCATTTTCTGGATGCGCTGCAAAATGTCCAGGCCGCGCCGCCCGCGCTGCCGTTTCATGGAATCCGAGGAATCGGCCACCAGTTGCAGCTCCCGCAGGACAAATTGAGGAATCACGAGGGTTCCGTCGACGAATCCGGTCTCGACGATGTCCGCGATGCGGCCGTCGATGATGACGCTGGTGTCCAGGATCTTCAAGGTATTTCTGGAAGCTTTTTCACCGGCGCCGAAGAGTCCGCCAAACGCCGTCAGATTCAGCAGGTCGCCTTTTGCCGCTCCCACCACCAGCCCGCAATACGTCATCAAGGCCAGCACCGCCACATTCAGGAAATGTACCGTGTTGTATCGAGTGGACAGCTCCCCCAGCACTAAGGAGATGAGATACGCGCCCAGAATTCCCAGGACGCTGCCGATCGCCGCGCCGATCAGCCGCTGAAGGCTGATCTTCTTAATCCGGATTTCAAACAGAACCGCGCACACGCCGAGCGCTGCGCCGATCACGGCGGAGATGGGGCCATCCAGGTCGAACGGGCGCAGAAAAAACGAGGCGCAGCCCAAGACCGCAACAAAAAGAACGCGAATGATCAGCAGCTCGTTCAACGTTGTGATCTCCCCTCCGACCGGGTCGAAAAAACGGAAAGAAACACCCGTATTTTCTTAGCGGACTAGTATATCACCATTGTCAACGTGAAACGATGATGGGGAGGGCTGCGGTTTTAGAGCGCTTTAGCCAGCTCTTCAGCGAAGGCGCTGCTCGATCCGCCGCTGTTGGGTTTCTTCCCGCCGCTTTTCTTGCCGCGACGCGGAGGACGCTGTTCGACGGGAGCCGTGGCGGCATTTCGCGCGGCGCACTCTGGCCTGAAGGAGTATGTTGAGGAGCCACGTGAGGCGCAACATGCGGGGCATGCCCGGCCGGCGGACCACCGGCGTACCCGGAGCTGCGTTCTGGCGGACCCGACGGACGAAGCTGGCCCTTCGGCTTCGGCGGTTGCGCCGGATTGGCGCGAAGCAGGCGATCCTCCAGCGGCGCACGGTCGAACCGGCGGATGATCGAATTCATCTCCTCGGTATTTGGCGCTTCGATGAACGCGAAGCCCTTGGACTCCTGCGTTTCGGGGTTGCGGATCACCTTAATCGCGTCCGCGACCAGGTTTTCGGCTGCCAAGCCAGCCCTTGATGTCGTCCGCAGTCACCCAAACAGGCAAATTGCCCAGAAAGACGGTAAAACTCATTCGGAGGTTATCTTCGACTCCATAGGTGGGGGATTGCCTCGTGGAGGTTCTCCATGGAAGCATCTTTATGCTACCACAGTTCCCCAAGAGGGGTAAACAGGGAACTTCATACTTTTGCACGATTTCGCTCCACAGAATGGCTCACGTGGACCGCGGCGCGTTAAGGTACCGTTACTCCGTAAAAAAAGGCTTGGCGGCGGCCCGGGTCTGGAACGCGGGCTTGCCCAAATCCTCTAGCACCGGCAACATTATTTTAAACCGCTTGATCAGCTCCCCCTGCAGCTTTGGCGACGTCGCCAGCTTGGGGTCCAGCGTGGCGTAGTAAATCCAGCGCTTCATCTTGAGCAAATCGGCGGCCGGATGCTCGGATGGGAACCCCTTCGGGACGCGCTGAAGCGATTCGCCGTGCAG